>DAHWHV010000262.1 GCA_027335545.1 Clostridia bacterium | reverse complement strand
GCCCTGCGGGGGAGAGGCCCCCCTCGGGGCCGGCGGGCCCGCCTGCGCGGGGCGCCGGGCTCGGCGGTGGGCCTGGCCCGCGACCCGCGCGGGCCTCCTGCGCGAACGGGGCGACCGCTGGGGCGAGGGGGGGGGCGGCGGGGTCGAGAACACGGAGGTGGCCGTCGAGGTGCACTTGGCCGCGGGCGACGCCCTGGTCTTCGCCGACGCCTGCTGCCACGGGTCGGCTCGGCGCACGAACCCGGGGGAGCGCCGCATCAGCGTCTACCGCTACGGCTCGCCCTGGAACCGTACGCGCTGGGGCTACGAGCCCTCGCCCGCCCTGCTGGCGCGCCTCAACCCCTTCGCCCGGAAGATCGTCAGCATCCAGCACCACGCCCTGCGTCTCCGGCCCGCCGACGACTGACGCCGCGGGCGGGCCCGCCGGCCGGGCGCGGACGGCCCAGACAGGGAGGAAGGCCCCACGAACCAGGCGCCCGCCGGCACCGCCCCGCCCTCTCCCGACCCGCCTGGCCCCGCCGCCCGCGGGCGGGCCGCGGCGGAGGGGCGGGTGCCCGCCCGCCCACAGCCCGCCCGCCCCCCCGCCCCCTACCTCCCCGCGGGGTGGCGGCGGCTGGACCCCGTCGTGCGGGGCCTGATCGCGGCCCGCGCCCTGCGCAGCGTGGCGCAGGGCGCACTGGCGGCCGACTTCGTCCTCTACCTGCGGGCCCTGCACTGGGGGGCCTCGGCCATCGGCCTGCTGCTGGCCGCCGGGGGGATGGCCGGTGGCCTCCTGGGCCTGCTGGTCGGTCCGTGGAGCGACCGCCACGGCCGGCGCACCTTCCTGCTGGCCTACCAGGCGGCCCTGTTCGGCTGCACGCTGGCGATCCTCGGGGACCCGCACGGCTGGGTCCTGGTCGGCAGCACCGTGCTCTTCGGCTTCGGCCTGGGCGCCAACGGGGCGGCGGGGCCCTTCGCGCCCGCGGAGCAGGCCTGGCTGGCGCGGCACGTCCCGGCGCCCGAGCGGGGCGCCGTCTTCAGCCTCAACGCCGCCGTCGCCTTCTGGGGGATGGGCGCGGGGTCACTCCTCGGCGGCCTGGTCCCGCTCTGGGCCCCCCTGCTGCTGGCCGCCCACGAGCCTGGGGCCCAGGCCTACCTGCCGCTGTTTCTGCTCACGCTGCTGGTGGCGGCGCTCAACTTCTGGCAGATCCGCCGCCTGCGGGAAGCCCCGTCCGAGGAGCCGGACCGCCCCGCCCCGACGGATGACCCCGCCCCGCCCGTCGGGGCACCGACCGAGCGCCGCCAGGAGAACCGCGCCCTGGCGCTGCTGGCGGGCGTCAACGCCGTCAACT
The DNA here is from genome assembly GCA_027335545.1 of Clostridia bacterium. The sequence continues at coordinate 648 of DAHWHV010000262.1, read as the reverse complement.
CCCTGGGCATCGGCCTGTTCGGCCCCCTACTTCCCTACTGGTTCGCCGTCCGCTACGGCGTCGGTCCGGGCAGCATCGGATCGGTGTACGCCATCACCTTCCTGCTGACGGGGGTCGCCTGCCTGGCGGCCGGGGAACTCGCGGCCCGGGTCGGCCTGATCCGCTCCATCGTGGGGCTGCGCCTGCTGGGCGTCGGGCTGCTGCTGGCCATGCCCCTGATGCCCAGCTTCGCCGCCGCCGCCGCCCTCTACGCCGTGCGCTCGATCATCAACCGGGGCTCGGCCGGTGCCCGCCAGGCCTTCGGCGTCGGCCTGGTCCGGGACGCGCGCCGCGGCTGGGCCAGCAGCCTCAACAACGTCTCCTGGAGCCTGCCCTCGGCCCTGGGCCCGGCGCTGGGGGGCTGGCTCATGGCCATCGGCTCCCTGGACCTGCCCTTCTACCTGGCCTCGGCCCTGCAACTGGCCTACGCGCTCCTGTTCGGCACCGTGCTCCGCCCGTACGAACCGGGTCGCGCCCCCCGCCCGAACCTGGCCCGGCCCTGAGGCCGCCCCGACCCGGCCCGGCCGTCGAAAACCGCCGGAGGACGGCAGGACGCCCGTCGCCTGGCTGCGAAGACCCGCCCCGTTCGGCGCCGCCCCGAGCGCGCGG
>DAHWHV010000241.1 GCA_027335545.1 Clostridia bacterium | reverse complement strand
CGCCAGGGCCACGGCCGCCACGGGCGCGGCGGCGGCGGCACGCCCGCCGGGGGACAGCGCACCGACGATCCCCACCGCCAGCAGCGCGCCAGCTAGCACCAGGCCCGCCGCCAGGCGCCAACGGGATGGGGGCGGGCCGTCGGGGGCCGGGGCGGGCGGGACGACGGGGCCGGGGGGCGCAGGAGTCAGAGGGGACATCGGGATCACCTTCCTTCAGGGGGGGCGCGGAATGGTCGCCCCCTATGGGGTCGGACGACCTAGCCAGGGCGCAACCCCCCAGCTAAATCGCCACGAGACGCGCGATGCAGGGTCTGGGTGTCTTGTGGTCCACCTGCGGCGGTAATCGTGCGTCCTGGGGCATTCTAGTAGGGGTGGGCGACAGGGCGGCTACCCACGCCCCGCCCTCTCAGCGGCCTCAGCGGCCGCGGCCCGCGCCCGGAATGCAATCAGCGCCGCCACCCCACCACCCGGCGGCGGCATCTCGGCGTAGAGCGTACGGACCACCTGCGACCACACCGCTGGCCAGTCAGGGTCGCAGCGGTGCCTGGCGGCGGCCCGCGCGGCTAGCAGCCACTCTCGCCTCCGCGCCAGGGCCAGGATCTCGACCGCCGCAGGTAGCAGCACCGCTGCTGGGGTGGAGGGTGGAGGGGCCGGCACAGACGGCGCAGAAGGCGGGCCAGGCGGCGCAGGGGACGGGCGCGGGGCGGGGGGCGGCGCAGGGGACGCCGCTGCCGCCCGCCCCGCCACGGAGAACAGCGATCCCATGCCCGCTAATCCCGCCCGCGCCGCCTCGACCTCTGGGTCGCCTGGTCCGGGTTGGGGCGGGTCCACGGGGACTAGGGGTGGGGCGTCCTCCTTCTGCGCCGATGCCTCCCATATCCCCTTGAGCACCGCGCGGACCTCATCCGGCGAGTACTGCGGCATCCTTGATCATCCCCCAATACCTGCAGACACGGGAAAAACCGCAACGCACCTGCCTTGGCCCACTCCCGCTGGATCTGCCTCCCCCCAGGGGAACCGTCGATACACACCTACAGCACTGTCCTCCTCTTCAACGGTGCGCACCGCCCAGAGGACGAGAGACCGCGCCTCCTCTCCCTTCATCCGCCGCCCAATCAACAGCGAACACAGTGCCCGCGGGTCCGCGCCTGTTCGGACCGCGGAGAGTAGGTCGCCTGCCAGGCCCCCCACAGGCGCACAGGAGAGACGGTAGAGCGTCTGGGGACGCACCCGCATCCGCAGGTCCGCCCTTGCGGCCTCCGGCGACAAGCCCCCCGTCTCCCCGACCGCCACAGCAGACAAGACCGCGGCCTCCCGGGCACGCCGGGCCGACGCCTCGCCGGAGACCGCCGCGAGGCGGTGCAGTGCGACTGGACCGTCGACGACCTCCGGTTGGTGCCCGGCCGCCAGGAGGTCGTCGATACCCTTGCCGTTACTCTCCTCCCATGTCTCAACCGCCACCTCGACAGCGGTCTCAGTGTGCAGGGCCCATGCCAACCCATACAGGGCCCGGGCGACGACCGGGTTGCGACTGGCGTCAGCGTCGAACGCCAACAGCACCCGATGCGCCCCCAGGGTACGCAGCACCGGCAACGCCGCCCGCCACGCCCCGACCCCTGGAACGGAGATCGTCCGCACGCCGCTAAGGCAGTAGGCGACATCGGCCTTAAGCTCGCCCTCGGTGATGCGAAGGGCGGCCGGATTGCGGATCGGGGTCTGGGGCAGCGGCAGCAGCGGCACATGGATGGGCGCCCCCGGACCAACCCCGCCTGGATGGCGCGCCGATGACACATAGATGTACTTACTCCCCGGACGCGACGGCGCGCCCTCCCTCGTGGGGGTCCGCCGCACCTTGAGCGCCACGACCCGGCCCTGGTCATCCCGCACCGGCACCACGAGGCCGCCTGTACTGCCAGACCCGAACCGCATCCCCGCTAGCGGCGCCCCCCCAGCGGCCCGCGCTTCCACCGCGCCCGTCTCAGCGGGCGGAGAATCCAGGCGCCAAAACCCAGGCACCCGCGCCAACATCGCCGCCGGCACCACCCGGGATGCCGCGGCCACCACCGCCTCGGCCGCCGCCGGCACGTAGCTGCGATAGCCTCGGTGAATGATCTCGGCAGGCGACAGACCCCGCCGTTCCAGGTCCTGGTTGTGCCCTTGAGACAGCGTGAGGGCGCCCAGGACGGCCCGGTAGGCCCGGTCCAGCACCCCCGGCAGTGCCACCGGCGGCCGTGCCTTGGTCGCGTCTTCAGCGGCCGTCCCTCTGGTCCGGGCGGCCGCCCGCTCCCCCGCCACCGCGTCCGCTGGCGGTAGGCGGTGCACCCAGTAGTCCACCCCGGCCCGGTCGATGCGGTGCGACCCGCCGTCGGCGACACGCCGGCACATCGCTACGGCGCCATCGGCCGACACGCTGCACCAGTCCGGCCGCCCGCAGACCGGGCACGGGGCATCGACGGTCACCGATACCCACTGGGGTATCTCGGTCATGACGGGCCCTCCCCCCGGCGATTGCGGGCAGAGTTGAGGCGATTGCGGGCAGAGTTGGTTGGCGGATAAGTGGCCGCTTTCCCTTGAGGCCGTTGGCTTAGGAGGAACATGCGGGCAGAGTTGGGGGGGTTTTTTCTCCTACGAGACGGCGGAAAAAAAATACA
>DAHWHV010000239.1 GCA_027335545.1 Clostridia bacterium | reverse complement strand
GGTATCGACGAGCCCGGGAACCAGCGGCCCGGTGGCGCCGCTTGGCGGGGCGGCCCCCCCGGCCGCGGCCCCTCCCGGGTGGGCGGGGACCGACAGGACCCTGGGCAGCAGCGGCCCCACGCCGGTCAGCCACCCGTGGGCCAGCAGCAGGGGATAGACCTTGACGGCCAGCAGGGGCAGCAGCGTCAGCACGACGGCGGCGTAGTAGGCGCCGCGGCCGCGGCCACCCGCGCGGCCCCGCCACAGGGCGAAGAGCAGCACGACCACGACCTCGTAGGCGGTGAAGGCGGCGAGGTAGTCCAGTTGCGGGCTGGCCGCCGTGCCCAGGGGGTTGGCGTACTGCAGCAGGAGCATGCCGATCGTGCTGGCCAGGATGTACCAGAGGCCGAGTCGGCCGAAGAAGCCCAGCCCCATCGCCGGGATGAGCGGGTAGAGGAGGAGGGCGAAGTAGGCGAAGTTGGTGTAGGGCGTCACGCCAGGCGAGCCTCCAGGGCGCGGCGGTCGAGCTTGCCGTTGGGCGTGAGGGGCAGGGACGGCAGGAGGTGCACGCTGCGCGGAACGGCGTAGGCCGGCAGGGTGCGCCCCAGGGCCGCCCGCAGCGCCTGACCGCGCGCGAACGCCGCGGCCGGGTCTGCGGGCAATCCGGCGGCCCCGTCCGAGGCGGGGTCGCCGGGGCAGACCACGAAGGCGGCCAGGTGGTCGGCGAAGCCCCCCCGCTCCACGACGAGCACCGCGGCCTCGCTGACGCCAGGCAGGCGCCGCAGGTGTGTCTCGATCTCATCCAACTCCAGCCGGTAGCCGCGGATCTTGACCTGACGGTCCAGGCGTCCGGTGTAGTACAGCAGTCCCGCGCGCAGCACCCCGGCGTCGCCGGTCCGGTAGCAGCGCTCGCCGGCGAACTCGACGAAGCGGTCGGGGGGAGGGGCCGCCACGCCGCTGCCAGCCGGGGGGCAAAGGTAGCCGGGGGCCACCTGGGGGCCGGCGATGATGATCTCGCCGGGCGTACCCTCCGGACGCGCCGCCAAGTCGGGACCGGCGACCCAGACGCGCAGGCCGTCGGCCGCCCGGCCCACGGGGAGGGGCTCGTCGCGGGCGGCCATGTCCGCGGAGACGCGGATAGAGGTGACGGCGACGGTCGCCTCGGTGGGGCCGTAGGTGTTCCACACCTCGGCCCGTGGGAAGCGCCGCAGCAGTTCCCGGGCCAGGCCCGGCGGGAGCGTCTCGCCGCAGAACAGCAGGCGGCGCAGGCCCGGCAGCAGCCCGGCGTCGAAGGTCGGCTCCGACAGGCAGAAGCGGGCGAAGGAGGGCGTGGACACCCAGACGGTCAGGTCGGAGCCCCCCAGCGCCGCAAAGAGCCTCCGTGGCGCGGCGACCATGTCCGCGCTCACCGAGAAGAGGGTGCCGCCGCACAGCAGCGATAGGTACAGATCCAGGACGGAGAGGTCGAAGGAGAACGGTGCCTGGTTGAGGACCACCTCGGCCCCTGCCCGCGGCCCCTGTTCGGCGAGGAGCCAGGTGGTGAAGTGCCGCAGCGCCGTCCAGGGGATGGGGACCCCCTTGGGGTCGCCGCTGCTCCCCGAGGTGAAGAGGATGTAGGCGGTCTCCGAGCCCGCCGCTACGGGCGCCGGGCCAGCGCGGGGAGCGGCCGCGGCGGGCGCCACGCCGTCCGGACCCAGCGGCACCGGGTCCAGGCCCTCGGCCCGCAGCGCCGTCTCCAGTTCGGCCGGGAGCGCGGCCGCCGCGAGGCAGCTGGTCGCCCCCGCGGCGCGGGCGATCCGGGCGACGCGGGCGGGGGGAAAGGCGGCATCGGCCGGGACGTAGGGGCGGCCGGCGAGCGCGCAGGCCAGGAAGGCCACGGGCATCGCCGGTTGCTTGTGGCCCCAGACCAGGACCGGGGCCGGCGGGGCCTCGCCGCCCGCCAGGAGGGCCGAGGCCGTCGCCGCCCGCGCCAGCAACTGCCCATAGGTCAGCGACCCGTCCGGGGAGACATGGGCTAGGCGGTTCGGGAGGCGGGCCGCCTGCTCCGCGACGGCCGCCAGGAGCATCTCGGCGGCCGCGGCGCGGACGACCCACGGGCCGCGCCCGGAGGACCCCGGCCACGGCGCCGGCGGCGGGGTCTTGGGCACCGGTCCATCGCCTCCCCGGCCGTGCGGCTTCACGAGTCCCGGTCCTCGCCCGCCCCGCGCGCAGCGCCCCTGCCCAAAAGCCCTTGCTCAAAAGCCCTTGCTCAAAAGCCCTTGCTCAAAAGCCCTGATAGATGAACGGCGGCGCGACGTAGTGGCCGCTGCCGTACAGGCGCACGAGCACGTAGATCAGGGCCAGGTAGTACACGAGCAGGGCGGGGCCCCGCACCCAGTCGCAGGCCCACACCCGCCGCAGGCCGGCGGCCACCCGCCCCCCGAGCGCGTTCATCCGCCATGCTCCAGGCGCCGCCGCACATCGGCGACGAAGCGCCGGGGCGTGGCCCAGGCCTCCTGGTCGAACTCCGCCGGCGAGACCTCCACCCCGAGTTCCTCGCCCAGGGCCGCCATCAGCGTCACCGTCCCTAGGGAGTCGAGCAACCCGCTGGCGTACAGGGGCAAGTCGGGATCGCGCAAGACCGCGTCGCTGCCCGCGGCCTGCCGCAGGATCCCCAGGATGCGGGCCTCGAGGTCCTCGCCCAGGTGTGTGGTCGTCACCCTTGATCGCCTGGTCGGAGGAGCGGCGGCGACCGCGCCGCGGTCGACCGCCGTTCCCGGAGCAGGCCCCCCCCTTCCGCTCGTGCCTGGACCGTGGCCCATCCCGCGCGCGGCCCCACACGGACCCCCGCGACCTCCCGGCCCGGCCCCTGGCGGCAGTGTACCCCGCCGGTCTCGATGGACGTGGTTTTGGGATGCTTCCACACGGGATGGGGCTTTGCCTGCCGCCGATCCCCACACGGTCCCCGCCGCCGGGCCGGGGCGGGCCCGGCCGGCCCGCTTGGGTTTGCGCCCCAGGCATGATAGGCTGGCAGCCAGTCGCCGGTGGATGCCGAGGTGAGTCGTGGAGAGTCGCCGCACCCCGCTGCACGCGCGTCATGTGGCCGCTGGCGCCCGGCTCATGCCCTTCGCCGGGTGGGAGATGCCCCTGCAGTACGCCGGCACGCTGGTGGAGCACCGCGCCGTCCGTGCCGCGGCGGGGCTGTTCGACGTGAGCCACATGGGGGAGTTGGCCGTGCGCGGCCCCGCCGCGGGGGAGGCGGTCGACCGGCTGTGCGCCAACGACCCCCGCGGCCTGCGGGCCGGCCAGGCCCTCTACACCCCGCTGTGCGCTGACGACGGCGGCACGCTGGACGATGCCGTCCTGTACTGCCTGGCTCCCGGGACGGACTACCTCTTCATCGTCAACGCGGCCAACCTGGAGTCCGACCGGGAATGGATGCGTGCGCACCTGCCCCCGGGGGCGGAGGTCATCGACCTCTCCGCCGAGACCGCCCTGCTGGCCCTGCAGGGCCCGGCGGCCCGCGCCGTGCTGGGCGCGCTCCTGCCCCCGGACCGGGCGGCGGGGGTGCTGGGCCTGCGCCCCTTCACGCTGGCCGCCGGAGTGCCGGTGGCGGGGGTGCCCGCCCTGGTGGCGCGCACCGGCTACACCGGGGAGGACGGTTTCGAGATCGCGTGCCCGGCGGAGGGGGCGGGGGCCGTCTGGGACGCCCTGCTGGAGCACGGAGCCCGGCGCGGGCTGCTGCCCTGCGGTCTGGGGGCGCGCGACACCCTGCGCCTGGAGGCCGCCCTCCCCCTGTACGGCCATGAACTCTCGCGCACGATCAGTCCGCTGGAGGCGCGCCTGGGCCGGTTCGTGCGCGTCGCGGACCGGGAGTGCTGCGGGGCCGCGGCGCTGCGGGCCATGGCGGCCGCGGGGCCGCCCCGGGAACTGCTCGGTCTGGTGCCGCTGCCGCCGGCGATCGCCCGGGAGGGCGCGGAGGTCACCGACGACTGGGGAGACCCGGTCGGCGTCGTGACCAGCGGCACCTTCGGCCCGACCCTGGGCCGGGGGGTGGCGCTGGCGCTGTGCCGGCGGGGGGCGGGGCCGCGGCATGTGTCCGTGCGCGGGCGGGTGGTGCCGGCGACCCTGGCCCCCCTGCCCTTCTACCGGCGCGCGGAGCGGGGGGGCCGGGGTGGAGCGGCGCCCCCGCGGGCCGCGCCCGGACCGGGCGGGCCGGTGTAGGCGGAGGGCATCCGGGCGGGCGAGGCAGGGCGTCCGGGCCGGCGGGGCCGGCCGGGAGTCCGCAGGGGAGGCAGGGGGTCGCCGTGGAGTTGGAGCTGCCGGGCGGGCTCGGCTATACGGCCGAGCACGAGTGGTTCCGTGCCGCGGACGGGGCGGTGGGCATCACCGCCCATGCGCAGCAGGCCCTGGGCGACATCGTCTACGTGGATCTGCCGGCGGTCGGGGCCCGCGTGGAGGCGGGGCGGGTCTTCGGTGCCGTGGAGTCGGTCAAGAGTGTCTCGGATCTCTATGCGCCGGTGACGGGTGTGGTCGAGGCGGTGAACGACGAACTCGGCGCCGCGCCGGAGTTGGTCAACCAGGACCCGTACGGGCGCGGCTGGATGGTGCGCGTCCGCGTCGAGGGCGCGCCGTCGGGCCTGCTGGACGCCGAGGCCTAC
>DAHWHV010000236.1 GCA_027335545.1 Clostridia bacterium | reverse complement strand
TCTGCCCGGGCTCCGGGTAGGCGGGCCTCACGGGGCCCTTCAACCCCGGTGCGGGCGGCCGCAGCGTGGTCCGTGGCGCTTCCGGGCGGCGGCCGGTGGGCGCAGGCTGGGAGGGGAGTGGGCGGGATGAACGAGTTTCTGATCCGCCGACGGCTGCTCGGGGCCGACGGGGCGCCCGTCGAGGTCCAGGCCCGCCCCCCGCGGCCCGGCTTCCCCCAGACAGGGCGTTGGCGGGTCCATGGGGACCGCTTCTTCGTGGAGATCGCGGGCATGGACGCACCTGCCCCGGCGCCCTCGCCCCTCCTGGCAGACCTCCGCCTCGACCTGGCACTGGGAGTGCACCACCTGGTTGCCTGGCTGCAGCCGGCGGGCGAAGGCAGATGGGAGGCCCTTCCCCACGACAGCGTCTCGGTGGAGCAGCGCCGGACGACCGCGCGCATCCCCGTCGACCTGCGGGTCCGCTTCGGCTTGGCCACCGAGGCCCTGGAGCGGGCGGCGGTTCTCCACGACATCAGCGCCACGGGCCTGTGCTTCGACACGGATGCGGATGTCACGGTGGGGAGTGAGTGCGTGTTCCAGCTGGGGCAGGTCGGTGGCGACCGCTTCGAGCCGCTCGCGGCGCTACGCGGCCGCGTCGTACGGCGCATCGGCCCCGAAGGGTTCCGCTTCGGCGTGCTCCTGCAGACGACCCCGGAGGAGCGGACCGCGATCTACGGCCTCCTGGCGAAGGTGCGGCGCGCCCCGGCGGCCCCGGGCGCGCCAGCGGCCGAGGCCCAGGAGACCCCGGTGCCGCTTGGCTCGGCGGAGCAGGTGAATGCCGTGGGGTAGGCGGCTAGGCCGGCGGGTCGGCGCCGGCTGCCGGGGCGTTGGCTGCCAGGGCGGTCGGCGTCTGCGGGGTCCCTGGCCCCGGCCCCCCTGGGAGACCGGGAGGCGTCATTCCGGAGGGCCCTTCGGTCAGCAGGCCCAGCGGGCGAGGTAATGGCCGGGCGTGGCGCTGATCGGCCACATCGACCCGATGCTGCGCGCCGTCGCGGCGGCGGCCGCGGTCCCTCCCGTGCGCCGCTTCTGGGTCATGACCACCGGGGGGCTGATCCGGGCCATCCCCAACCCCGGTTTCGGCCAGCCCGGGAGTCCCGTCGGCCCGGACCGTCAGCTCACGGGCATGGCGTTCTATGCCCTGGGCACTCCGGCGGCGGACGCGGCGCGGATGCCGCGTTGGACACCTCCCTAGGCCGATCCGGCCGGGGGGGGCCGCGTGCAGGCGGTCACCGAGGGGATGCGGCGCGGGTACCTGGAGCCCCCTCCCGTTGTCCCGTGAGGGGCGGCGCGACACGGGGGGCGCGGACCAGGGGTGGTGCGCGGGGGGCCGCAGGGCCAACGGTCCTTGGACGCGAACGGGCCGGCGCAGAGGGGCGGGCGATTCCGGGGGGAGTGGGTGGGAGGCATGGAGGGCGAGGGACGGGCCGGAGGGCCGGCCGAGGTCCTGCAGGGCCGCAGGCTGGTGTTCCCGGGGCGCCGCCGGTGCCTGTTGGAGCCGTTCACGATTGAGGTGGGGGCGCTCGGGGCCGGGCAGGTCCTGCTGCAAACGGAGATCTCTTTGATGAGCACGGGGACCGAACTCGCCAACTACTCGGGGCTGGACCCCGGAGTGGACCGGCCTGGGAGTTGGAACGCCTACCCCTGGCGCCCGGGCTATGCGGCCGTGGGTCGGGTGCTCCGCCTCGGCCCGGCGGCGGCGCGCCAACTGCCCGAGTTGCGCCCCGGCGACCGCGTCTTCAGCATCACGCCGCACGCCAGCCACGCTGTCGTGGATGTCGGGGGCCGGTCCGTCTTCCGTTTGGCGTCGGTCGAGGGCGAGGCGTCGGGCGACGATCCGCGACGCCTGATCCTGGTGCGGATGGCGTCGGTCGCGATGACCGCGCTCCGCCTGTCTCGCGGCGCCGCCCCGGGGGGGACCGCGGTCGTGCTCGGCCTGGGGCTGGTCGGGAACTTCGCCGCCCAGCTCTTCGCCCTGGCGGGCCTGCGGGTGCTGGCGTTCGACCCCGCCCCCCGGCGGGTGGCGCTGGCGCGGGCGTGCGGCATCCGCGACGCCGAGGACCTGACGGGCGAGGGGGCGCGGCGCCGCGTCCTGGAGTGGACCGGCGGAGTTGGGGCCGACGTCGTGGTGGAGGCGATTGGCAACCCGCGCCTGATCCCGGGGGCGGTCCGGATGTGCCGCCGGCTCGGGGAGGTGATCCTCCTCGGCTCGCCGCGCGGGCCGATGACGGAGGATACCGGCGAGCTCTGGAGCGAGATCCACCACCGGGGCATCTCGGTGGTCGGTGCCCTGGAGTGGCTCCTGCCCTTCAAGGAGGCGGAGGCGGGGCGGGGCTCCTCCGGCTTCTCTATCGAACGCAACTACCACACCCTGATCGGTTGGGTGCGCGACGGATCGCTGCGGGTGGACGGGCTGCTCTCCTACGTGGTGGCCCCCGAGGCTTGCCAGGAGACCTACGACGGCGTCTTGGCCGACCGCAACGCTTACATGGGCATCGCCTTCGACTGGACGGGGGGGGCAGGGGCGGCGGACCCGCCAGCGGACGGGGCACGCTGAGGCGGCCCGCTGCGGCCGGTGCGCTCCCGGGTCGGCGGGCGCTGGGGGGGCGGGGTAGTGGCTTGGATCGGGGTCGTCGCCGACACGCATCGCGCCCCCGGGCGTGAGGCCGACGGGCTGCCGCCCGCCCTGTTGGATGGCCTCGACGGGACGGTGGCGATTCTGCACGCCGGCGACATCGCCGCCGCCTGGGTACTGGAGGCCCTGGGCCGCATCGCCCCGGTGCACGCCGTCGGCGGCAACGCCGATGCCCCCGGCCTGCATCTCCCCGGCCGCCTGCTCCTGACCCTGCGGGGGGTGCGCGTCGGCCTGACGCACGGGCACCTCGGGGTTGGCGCCACCACAGAGGAGCGGGCGCGGCGCGCCTTCCCGGAGGCGCCGCGGGTCGTGGTCTTCGGACACAGCCACCGCCCGCTCGTCCGCGCCGTGCCCGGCGGCCCCCTCCTGCTCAATCCCGGGTCGCCCACCGAGCCCCGGGGACGGCCCCCCACCTTCGCCCTGCTGCAGGTCCCCGCGGACCCGGCCAGCGGTGAGCCCACGGCCCGGCTGGTGACCCTCCCGGAGGATCACCGAGCCGGAGCCCGCTGAGACGCGGAAGGGAGACGCGGAAGGGAGCCCAGTGGCCCCGTGTGCCGCGACCGGATGGGGGGAAGCCCGGCGCGGTCGCCTTCGTCCTACTGCGCCAGGATGGCCCGCATCGCAGCGACGGTGTCCAGGCAGGCGCGCTCCGGCAGGTGGCGGTACGGGGGGAGTTCGGCGGTGACGAATCCGTCGTAGCCGACGGCGCCCAGCGCCTGTACACAGGCCCTCCAGGGCACGTCGCCCTGCAGGAGGTGGACGAAGCCGCCGCCGCCCGGCACGTCGATCCGGTAATCCTTGAAGTGGACCGCCAGGATGCGTCGGCCCAGCGTACCGATCCAGTGCTGGGGGTATCCGTAGAGAAGGATGTTCCCCACGTCGAAATAGGCGCCGACCGCATCGCTCCCCGCACCCGCCTCGTCGATGAAGCGGGCCATCTCCAACGGGGAGAGCAGGAAGCGGTTCCAAACGTTCTCGATGCCTAGGCACAGCCCCAACTCCCGGGCCCGCCGGGCCAGGGCCCCGACCCCTTCCAACGCCCGCTCATAGGCGTCGGCGTAGGAGACCTCCGGCTTCACCACCCCGGGCACCACCAGCAGGACGCGGCAGCCCAGCTCCGCCCCGATTTCCAGGGTCCGGGAGAGGGCTGCCAGCCCGCGCCGCCGGACGGCGCCGTCCGGATCGGTCAGCGGGTACTTCCAGTGGAGGCCGCAGTGCAGGGAGGGCAGGGAGACGCCCGCCGCGCGGGCGGCGCCCCGGATCGGGGCCAGGTCCGCCGAGCTGGTCTCCAGGGAGAACGGGCCGGTTTCCTCGACGTTGAGTTCGCAGCCCTCGGCCCCGGCCGCGGCGCTCAACCGCACCGCCTCGGTCGCGTTTGGCCCACCCGCAAAGATGCCCGCGTTCAGACCGACTCTCATGTGAGCAGCCCCCTTGCCGTCCGGTCGGGCGCCAGCCCCAGTGGGGCGGGGCCGGGTGTTCCCGCTCGACCCCAGGGTACGCCGCCGGGACGGGCGCCCCTGCCGAGGCCGGGGCCGTTCCAAGGACGGTGCTGCAAGAGTCCGCTCTTGCAGCACCGTCTTCCGGATGCTGTGGGCCGAGCGCCTCTTGACCCACACCCCACGCGGAGCGGCGCTGACCGCAGCGGAGTAGCGCTGACCGCAGCGGAGTAGCGCTGACCGCAGCGGAGTAGCGCTGACCGCAGCGGAGCACCGCTGACCGCAGCGGAGCACCGCTCACCGCAGGTGAGCTTCGCTCCGCAGGTGAGCTTCGCTCCGCGCTGCTCCCAGGTCGGCGTGCTGCCTTTCGCAGGGGCCTCCTAGCTAGTAGCCCAACGGGCGCTGGAGGTGCCGGCCGCGGGGCATCGAAGACCGGTGGCCGGTGAGACCGGGTCCGAGGCCGCCGCTCCGAGCGTCCCCGGAGGCGACGTGCCTCGCCGGGGGCCGGAGGCGGTGGGGGGCCGGGGCACGCGCCGCGGGCGGGGACTTGCCGCTCTCCGGCGCGGCGTCCCGCGGCAGGGCGACCGGCGCAGCGGCCTCTCCACGGCTGCTCTACGGCCTCTCTCTACGGCCTCTCTCTACGGCCTCTCAAAGAGGGGGATGACGCGTGCCCGCCGATTGGCAGGAGCGCCTGACGGCGCTCGGGCTCCAGCTACCCGCGCCGGCCAAGCCCGTCGCCGCCTATGTGCCCGCGGTGGCCCACGGGGATCTCGTCCATGTCTCCGGCCAGTTGCCGCTGTCCGGGGGCGAGGTCGCCTATCGGGGGTGCGTCGGAGGGGAACTGAGTATCGCCGACGGCCAGGCCGCGGCCCGCCTCTGTGCCCTGGGGGCTCTGGCGGCCGCCTCCGCGGCGACGCCAGGCGGCGCGGCCGACCTCATGGGCGTGCTGCGGGTGGAGGGCTTCGTCCAGTGCGCCGGCGACTTCCACCAGCAACCACAGGTGATCAACGGGGCCTCGGAGCTTCTCGGCGCCCTCTTCCCCGGTGCCGGCCACGCCCGGATCGCCGTGGGGGTGGCGGCCCTCCCGCTCGACGCCGCCGTGGAGGTGGCGGTCACGTTCCTCCGCCGCCCCAGCGGGGCGCGCCCCTGACGAGCGCGGCCGGCCGGGTGCTGCAAGCCCGCTCTTGCAGCACCGCCCTACCCGACGGCGACCTCCACCACGCGCTTGATGTCCTCGGAGGAGGGGGCCAGCGCGTCGCGGAAGCGCTCCAGTGGGTAGCGTGCCGTGATCATGCGCTCGGCTAGGCCCGGCCAGCGCGTGCGCCAGTCGCCCAAGTCGCGGATGGCCTGCTCGTAGTGCCGTCTGGCCGCGTTCACCGAGCCGATCATCACCTGGTTCTCCAGGACCATCGAGGCATTGACGGCGTTGGCATCCACCGAGACGGTGCGGTGGCCGCTGGTCACCCCGGTGAGGACCAGCGTTCCGTTGCGCGCCAGCAGGGCCAAGGAGCGGAAGACCAAGGGCGCGAAGCCCGTGGCCTCGACCGCCAGGTCGAAACGGCCGACATCCGCCACCTGCTCGAGGGGGGTCGCGCTGTCGTCGACGTAGCGCATCCCCGCGGCTGCGGCGAGCCTGCCCTTGGGCGACTCGGGCGCGCGCCGATCCAGCAGCCACACCTCCAGGCCGCGTTGGCGTAGGGCGAGGCCCGCCAGCAGGCCGATCGGGCCGCCCCCGGTGACCAGCGCCCGACGGGCGGGTGGCGCGGCGGGGTCGCGCACACGCTCCGCCTCCGCGATGGCCTTCTCGACCACGCTGAGCGGCTCCAGCAGGACGGAGACGGCCTCGAGTTCCTCCGGCACCGGGACCACGAAGGCCGCGTCCTCGACGAGGCGCTCGCGCAGGAACCCGTCCAGGTGCATGATGCCTCGCTCCCGGTACTCCCCGGTCACGCAGAGATCCCAGCGTCCGTCGGCGCACGGTGGGCACGGACCGGGGCAGGGGCGGCGGACGATGGCCACCGCGAGTTGGCCGGGTTGCAGACCGCCGACATCCGGACCCACGGACTCCACGCGCACCTGAGATTCGTGCCCCAGCACCAGACGGCTGTGGCCGGGCGGGGGGGCTCCGTACAGGCCGGCATCGATCTCCGCGTCCGTACCGCAGATGCCAACGCGGAGCACCCGCAGCAGCACCTGAGCCGGTCCGGGGCGATCCACGGCGATGCGGTCCAGGCGCCCGCTGCCCTTTGCCCCGGGCTGGACCGTCACCGCCCGGCAGATCTCCCCCTTGTTGTCCTGTTCCCCGTGAGCCTTGTCCCCGTCAGCCCGGTCCTCCTGAGCATCCTTGGGGCGGGCGGACTCGGCGGGCATCCTGCACCACTCCCCTCGAACGCGCGTGGGTCCCCACGGGACCGCCCATGGGCGCGTTCGCCACGGGGGGCTAGGATTCCCCCGCCGCCCGGGCGCGCACGCGTCGGGGCGGCGGCGACGGGGAGCAGCGCCTGCAGGGAGGCGTGAGGGCACCGGGAACCTGTCCCTGGGGGCCCAAGGCCTCCAAGTGCCGGGGCCGGACCGGGGCCATGCCGGGGCGCGGAGGCGGCCCCTGCCCAAGCCCTCCTGGGGGACGCCCGGGACGGGAGGCCCCCGCAGCCGAGGCCCCGGACCGCGTGCCCCTCGCGCCCCGACGCCCGGCGAGTCCCGGGCGTCGGGGAAGGCGCCCGTGCGGCGCCCTCGGGGGCCTCGGATCCGTCCCCCGCGCGACAGGTCCGGGGGGGATGGGCAGCAAACGCCGCTGCCCAGGCCGTCCTTGAGCGCGCGGCCGCGGCCAGGGCCA
>DAHWHV010000226.1 GCA_027335545.1 Clostridia bacterium | reverse complement strand
GACCCCAGCCGCACGCGCTGCCTCCTGGACTCCTCGCCGTCGGTGGCCGCCGCGGAGTGGTTCTTCGGGCTGATTCGCGACAAGATCGCCTCGCCCAGCCGCGACCAGGTCGGGCCGAGCCGACCCGGGGCCCACTGGGTGCGGGAGTCCTGAGGGGCGCGGACCATGGAGAGAGGGGGTGCCGGGCGTGGCGCTGCTGGACCGCTACGGGGTGGTCAGTGATGAGATCGACGGCGACCCGCGCGTGGCCTTTCCGCTGGCCCGCGAACTGGGGCTGACGAGCCTGGACCTGAATTCGCTCTGGGGCCGGCCGGTGACCGACCTCCGTCCGGACGAGGTGCGCACCGTGCGCGCCCTGGCCGAGCAGCACGGATTGCGCGTCTTTCTGGTGGCCGGGTTGCCCTTCAAGTCCCTGGTCATCGAGGGCCTCTCGCCCGAGGCCCTGCTGGGCGCCGCCGAGTTCGCCGCCCACCTCGAGGTGCTGGAGCGCTCCCTGGAAATCGCCACGCTGCTGGGCGCCCCCTGCGTACGCGTGCACGGTTTCGCCTGGCCGCCCCAGCAGCCGGGCGCCTCGGCACGTCGGCCCGGGGGAGGGGAGATCCCGGAGGCGGTCCTGCCGACGATCGCCGCCGGGTTGCGCGCCGCCTGCCGCCTGGCCGCGCGCTTCGACCTACTGCTGGGCATCGAGAACGTCCGGGCCTCGTACGCGAACTGCGGGGCCAACCTGCGGCGCGTACTCGATGCAGTCGGCGATCCCCGGCTGAGGGTCGTCTGGGATGCGGCGAACGCCTATGTGAGCGGGGAGGAGCGGCCCTACCCCGACGGCTTCGCCGCGATCGCCCCCCAGGTGATCCACGTCCACGCCAAGGACGCGCGCCTGGTGGACGCCGCCAGCGGCGCCACGGCCTGGGAGTGCATCGGCGCGGGGGCCGTGGACTGGGCGGGGCAGCTGCGGGCCCTGGAGGCGGCCGACTACGCGGGGGCCCTCTGCGTCGAGACCCACTGGAAGCCCGCCGGGCGCGGCGGGGCGGAGGCAACGCGCGCCACCCTGGCGGCCCTGCGACACATCCATCGAGGGGTGGTGACGGGGTGAGCGGCGCGATCGACCTGCACTGCCACCTCTTCCCCGAGGCCTGGTGGCGCTTGGCGCGCAGCGAGGGCGCGCGCCTGGGGACCTCCTTCTACCGCCGACCCGACGGGCGGGAGGCCGTGCGGGCCCCCGGCGACTTCGACTACCCCCTGGGCGAGGAGCTCTGGTCGGTGGATGCCCTGGCCGCCGGGCTCCCGGGGCGGGGCCTGTCGGGGGCGGCCCTCTCCGTGGCGCCCCCCACCCTCTCCTACTGGGCGGACCCGGGCCTGGGGGCCGAGTTGGCCGCCGCGATGAACGACGACCTCGCCGCCGCCGTGCGCCGGCAGCCACAGCGCTTCGTGGCCCTGGCCACCCTGCCGCTGCAGGACATGGGCCGCGCGGTGGCCGAGTTGGGGCGCTGCCTGGCCCGACCGGAGTTCCGGGGCGTGATGATCGGTTCCAACCTCGGGGGGCGCAACCTCGATGACCCCTACTTCCTGCCGCTGTGGGAGGCGGCGGATGCCGCCGCGACGACCGTGTTCGTCCACCCCTACCAGGTGCTCGGCAGCGATCGGCTCCAGCGCTACTACCTGTGGAATTCGATCGGCATGGTCACCGAGACGTGCCTGGCGATCGAATCGCTCATCTTCGGTGGCGTCTACGCCCGCTTCGGACGGATGCGCACCTACTTCGCGCACGGCGGTGGCAGCTTCCCCTGGCTGCGCGGGCGCGCCGAGCACGCCTTCCACCACGTCCAGCATGCCTCTTTCCCCGTGGAGCGGCCGCCCAGCGCCTTCACCGACCGGGTGTACGTGGACAACCTCTGCTTCCTGCCCTCGGCCCTGACCTGGCTGTCCGCGGAGTTGGGGAGCGACCACGTGGCCGTGGGCAGCGACTACCCCTTCGACATGGGGCCGGTGGATCCGACCGAGATCGTCTCCCAGGCAGCGGGCCTGCCCGCCAGCGCGCGCGCGGACATCCTCTGGCAGACGGCGGCGACCCTGCTGCGCCTGCGCCCCGGGGAGGGCGGTTTGCTGCCCTGAGCCCGTCCGGCCCGATCCGCCCGGGAGTTTGAGGTTGAGTTTGTCCTCGAATAACCCTACCGCTTCGCCGAACAGCGCGCTGAGGGGCCGATGATGCCCGGATGCCGCGCCAGGGCCGCGAAGGCGGGGCTGAGGTCGGAGACCGGCTCGAGCTTGCGGATCACCGGCTCCCTGCCCCCGCGCTCGTCGATGGCCAGGTGGCCGCCCCCCACTGGATGCGCGCTCGGTAGCGCCTCGGCTCGGCGGCGCAAAGCGCCAGGACCCGGTCGGCCTCGGCGCGCGGAACCCAGGGTCAGGAACCCCTGGCGGCCCTAGAGGTCGGGATGCAGTGCGGCTGGGGCCTGTGGCGCGGCCATGGCGGCACCCCCGCCGGCGCGCGCCGCCCCGGAGTGGGGTGGGGCGGCGCGACCATCGTCCGGACGCCCTCACCCCCGGGCTGCGGCGACCCGGCGGAGGTGTCCGGAGAGGAACTCGGCGCAGCCGTCGATCTGGCCGGACGCCAGGCCGTGCAGCACCACGGCGCCGTCGAAGCCGGCGGCGGCCAGCAGCGAGAGGTAGCGGCCATAGTCCAGCCGCCCGTGGCCCGCCGGCAAGGACCCGGCCTCCCCGTCCCGGTCCAGGTCCTTGGCGTGGGCCAGGACGATGTCCCCCCCGAGCAGGGCGAAGGCCTCGTCGAGGATCTCCGGCATGCGGGCCAATTCCCCGGCGTGGAAGAGGTTGGCGCCGTCGATGCAGACCCGCAGGCGCGGCGACCCCAACTCGTCGATCAGGCGGCGGGCCCGGATGGCGGAATCGACGACGTTGCTGACCTCCGGCTCGATGGCCAACGTGACGCCGTGGCGCTCCGCGACCGGGAGGACGGCGCCCAGGGAGGCCACCAGGTCCCGCCAGGCCTCTGGGCTGCCGTTGTCGGGGTGGGGCCGCCACATGCTGCGCGGGTCGCGCGTGCCCGTGCAGAGGGTGACGACGGAGACCCCCAGCATGGGGCAGGCGGCGATCAACCCGCCCAGGCGGCGCGTGCCCTCCGCCCGGCGCAGCGGGTCGGGGTCGATCATGTTGTAGGTGCCCGAGAGGGACGCCAAGGACACCCCCGTGGCGGCGCACGCCTGGCGCACCGCCGCGGCGGCCCCGGGCGGGACCTCGGCCGGCAGCGGCTCCAGATCCGGGACACAGCCCATCTGGAACTGCACGGCCGAGATGCCGTGGTCGGCGACGGCCGCGAGCGTCTCCAGCAGGGTCCGGGCGCGACAGACGGACGCGTCCAGCGCGATGCGCAACGCTCTCCCCCCCCGGCCGGGAGTTGGCCACGGGGTGCCGCCGCTCCTGCGCGGCGGCGCCCCGTGGCGGGCGGGCGGGCGGGCGGGCGGGTGCGGCAGGGGGCTCCGGGGCCCTCCCGCCCACGCCCCCTCAGAGGCCCGGTGTGACCACGGCGATGTTGGGCCCCTTGGTCGGGAAGGCCTTGGCCACGCCGACGCTGGCCTTGGCTTCGTTGGCCGAGGCCAACTCCAGGGCGTTGACCCGCTGGGCGGCCAAGCGGAACCCCTCCGTCACGGAGACCTTGCGGGCGGCGATCTGGGAGCCCACGGAGCCGATGATGGCGTCGGCCTGGGGCGCGGAGTGCAGGAAGAACTCGTGGGGGTAGGTGCGGCCGCTGAGCGCCGCGTCCTTGTAGTAGTGCAGGGCCTTGTTGCGCAGCGGCGGCGCGACCTGCTTGACGGTCGTCTCCCACTCGCTCCAGAGGCTCAGTAGCGCCGGCTGGATGAGCGTGACGCGCATCTGGAAGCGCGTGTAGCCGGGATCGACGGCGATGAACTTCATCAGCTCCCAGGCGGCGTGGGGGTGCTTGCTGCCTCGGTTCATCCCGTAGAAGTCGATGTTGACGAAGGTGGCGAAGCCCTTGGGCCAGGTGGGGACGGGCAGGATGTCCCACTTGTAGGACGTGCCGAGTTGCTCGGCGGCCGGGAGGAGGTCCCAGCCGCCGCACATGGCGAAGACGTTGCTCGGCTTGGCGGGGGTGAGGCCGCCGATCTCGTTGCGATAGGTCAGCGCGTGGTCGGCGATGCCCTGGTAGAACCACGACCCCGCCGCGATGCACTCGGGGGAGTCGATCAGGCACTTGGTGTGCGAGGAGTCGATGAGCGAGCCGCCCCAGCCCTTGAACAGGTATTGGGGACTCGGGAGCCACTCCATGGCGCAGCCGCTGCGCAGGGCGCCCTTCTTGGTGGAGACGCAGCGCTCCCAGAGGGTCGTGGCCTCCGCGTACGTCCAGTGGGGGGAGGGGTAGGGCAGCCCCAATTGATCGAGGGTGTCCTGCCGGTAGTACACGACCATCGGGCCGTCATAGGACGGCAGGGCGTAGTGCATCCCGTTCAGGCTCAGGGCGTCGATGTGGCCGCGGTTCCACAGGCTGATGCTGATGTTGTCCTGCTTGAGGTACTCATTGAGGGGCAACAGCCAGTTCCCCGCCTCATAGGTCGCGAGGTCCGAGCAGCAGTCCTCGACGATGTCCGGCGTGCCCGGGGCGCCGGCGATGCTGTCGGCGATGACCGCCTGGGCCTGGCCCTGGCCGTTGCTCGGCGTCACGTAGGCCCAGAGGCCCTTGTGCTTGGTGTTGAAGTTGGCGTCCACGTACGACTGCACCAGATTCATGGCGGTCTTGTTGTAGGCGGCGCCCTGCCAGTTGGTGTTGAAGTAGAGCTTGATGACGTTGCCCACGGGCTGCGGTGCGGCGGCGGCGGGGGTGGTGCTGCTGGCGGCGCCCCCCGTTGAGGTGGCACAGGCCGCCGCCACCCAGCCCGCGCCGAGGACCGTGGCCCCCGCCGCGGCACGCAGCAACGGACGACGACGCCAGCGTGCGGTGCCGCCGTCCTCCCCAGGGCCCATGCGACCTTGCCGAACCAGCGCGCCACCGTGCCCGAACACCTCCGGCCACCTCCAAGGGTGGCCGCCCTCGGCCACCGATCCGGGCCATTCCGTCTGGCCCTTGGCGGTGGTCTTCTACACCCTGGTAGGCGTATCCTTCGGGGCTGCTCGTGGGGCTGCTCGTGGGGCTGCTCGTGGGCATGGCTCGTGGGCATGGCTCGTGGGGATGGCTCGTGGGGATGGCTCGTGGCGCCCCTCGCCGGCTTCCGGAGTTGGTCCCAGCGTGTGAGTGGTCGCCCGTGCGCGCTGCCCCCCTCACGTTGGGCAGGGGGCGCCCCAAGGTGCCTCCCCAGCGGAACCGCAGGTGGTCGGCCCGACCCAAGTGCGCAGCGTCCGCTGTCGGCCGGTGGTGCGGCTCGTGCCGGCTGTCCCGCCGCCACCCGCGCCGACTCCCGCCGCGCCGTTCCCGGCGACCGTCGGTGGAACCTCTGGGGTGCTTCCCCGTCGTCGGACCTGCGGCCGGCCAGCCGACACAATCGACCACGGCCGCACGAATGAGGGCAGGGGCCCCGCCGGGGGCCCGCGGACGGGGAGGCGGCCACGTTTCGGCTGATGTCCGGGGCGTGCGGCCGCCGGCTGGCCGCGCGCCCGGTGGATGGGGGCCCACCCGGCCGGCGGGTCGGGGGCTGCGGGCTCCGGTGGTGCTGGAGGCTTCCAGCGGCCCCAGTTCCAGGGGACCTTGCGGGAGGCGAGGTCCCGGCCTGGCCCACTGCGCCGGCCGTCTACCCCGGGGGGGCGGGCCATGCGGGGCGGGGCCCGAGAGGAGGGACCCTCATGCGGCAGGGGCGCGTCACCGCCGGTGGCCAGGTGCTGGCGCTGCGACTGGCGGCGGGCTCGGGGCGGCGCAGCGGCCTGCGCGGTCTCCGAGCCCTGCAGGCGCTCGCGGAGTTGGGGTGCCTGGCGGCCGGGGCGGCGGAGGTGCGGGCCGTGTACAGCCGGATCGCCGCCTTGGTCCTGAGCCTCACCGCGGCCGCGCACTGCACCGTCTGGGTGTGGCGCGACGGCCGGTGGATGTCCGAGGCGGCGCGCGGCGGCGACGCCCAGGTGGGCCCGCCCCCCGCCGTCGGCCCGGACGCCGGCTGGGGCGCGCGGATGCTGGTCGAACACGGTGGGCGGCGGGTGATCCTGCCGATGGGATCGGCTGCCGCCGGTCGGGCCCTGCTGGAGATCACCGCGAGCGCAGGGACCCTGGGCGATTTCGATCTGGCCCTCTGCCGCGCCCTGGCCGCGCAGGGCGCCGGGGCCCTGACCATCGCCGCGCAGGCGCAGCGGGTGCAACAAGCCGAGGATGCCGCGGTGGCGGCGCTGGCGGCGCTGGCCGCCGCCAAAGATGGCAGACCTCGCCCCTGGCGCGAGGCGGGCGCCCGGGCAGAGGCGCTCGCGGCTCGACGGCACTGGCCCCCGCACCTGCAGGCGCAGGCCCGGCGCTGGGCCCAGGTGTACTGGCCCTGCCCAGGGACGGGGCAACCGCCGCTGGAGCAGGCCGCGGCGTGGCTGCACACCCAGGAGGGGTTGGGGCCCTGCCTGGCGCTGGACCGCGCGGCCCTGCGCGCCGCCGCGGTGGCCCAGGGCCGCGTCCTGGCCGAACGCGGGGTTCCCCGGGGCCCTGACGCACCGGCCACGTCGGGCGAGCGGCTGGCGACGGACGCCCGCGCGGCGGACCGAACCCGGCGCGGGGGGGGCGCGTGCGCCGGGCTCACCGCGCGCGAAGGGGATGTGCTCGGCTGCCTCGCCGCGGGCCGGTCGAACGAGGCGATTTCCCAAGACCTGAGGATCAGCCCGAAAACGGTGAAGGTCCACGTCCATCGCCTCCTGCGCAAACTGGGGGTGGCCGATCGCACGCAGGCGGCCCTCTGGGCGGTGCGCCACGGCGTCCCGCCACGCGGGGGCGCCGACGGCGACGAGGTTCCTGGCAGAGGGCGGGCGTAGTGGTCTGGCCGCAGGTTCGGGATGGGGTGCCCCGCCGTCTCCAGGCCACCCCCCGTCCCGACCCGGGACCGCAAGGGCGGTGGGCGGTTGGGCCATCGAGAGCGGGCAGCGCCGCGCCACCTCGGGCCGCCCCCCCTGATCCGTCCATCGGTCATCGGTCCAGCGGTCATCCGCCCTGCGCGTGATCCCCCTGCCGCAAGATACACCTCTGGTTGGATGCCGAGCGGCCGCTTGCTGCCCGATGAGGTCCAATGGGGGCCGTTCGGCCGTGGCGCTCCAGCGGGCCAGCGGGCGCGGGCGGCCCTTGGCCAGGCCCCGCCGCCACGGGCGGCAGCGGCCCGGGAGGCGGCGGCGAAAAGCCGGCGTCGGCCGCGCAACCACAAGGAGCAGTGGGTCACGAGGAACGTGGGCCAGACCATCCGGAAGCGGGTGCCGCAAGAGCGGACTGTTGCCGCACCCTCCTGGGGCGGCGACGGCTGGCGCCGTGGGGAGCCAGGCCGGCCTCCGGTTCCAAGGATGGAGAGGAGGGGGGCCCATGCCGATCTGGAAGCGCCGACCCCGCGTCCCCCCAGGCGCCGCGCAGGGCGGCGCG
>DAHWHV010000211.1 GCA_027335545.1 Clostridia bacterium | reverse complement strand
GGCGCCGCCGGGCAGGTCGCGCCGCGGGAGGCCGCGCCGGGCAGGCCCTGCCAGGCCCGCCCAGCCGCGCTCCCCCCCCGGCCGTCAGCTCAAGAGGTTGTGCAGGGACTCCGCCGCGGCGGCACTGCTTCTGGCGTGCTCGCGCAGGGCCGCCAGCAGGTGCTCCAGCCAGCCGTCCACACCCAGTTCCTCGGACTTCAGAGAGATGCCGCGCACCGAGTGGGCGCGCTCGGCCCGGGCCACGCCGCCACCCCCGGCCAGGAGGCGGAACTGCCACTCCCCCAATTGGACGACGATCTCCTGGACGGGGTGGTCCTTGCGGAACAGCCCCCCGGCCCGGCGCACCTGCACGCCGCCCGGCAGGGCGGACTCCAGCTTGCGCGCCAACACCTCAACGAACGTTCCCAGGTCGGTGGCATCTGCCCGCAACGCCGCCGCCACCATGTCGAAATCAGGCTCCCCGGCCACCGGCGGCCCCCCCTCCCGGTCTGCCCGGCCCGATGCGGCCGGCAACCACCGCTACTCCTGGACCGGACGGGCGAGCGCCCCCGCCCTCTGGTGGCATCCTATCGCCGCGGGCGCCCATCCGGCCACCGCGACGCGACAGGCCTGCACTCCGTTACGATAGCGGAACGGGCTGGCACCTGCGCGGGTCCCGTGCGCGGCGCACGGAGGAGCCCCGGCGCGTGGGGCGAAGGTGGCGGAGCGCCCGGGTGGGTGATCGTGGTCGAGGACCCGTCCGTGCGGGGCCTGATCCGCAACCGGCACCTGGCGTGGACCGGCGCGGCTGGCCGGTGGTCGGGGATCCGGGATCCGGGGCATGCCGGCGTACCAGACGGAGTGGCACGGGTCCCGGCCTGATGGTCGCGCCGGGCTGCTCAGATTGTCCACGCAGACCTGGGCGGCGTATGGGCGCGTCAAGGCACAGGGGCCGCCGGGCGTGTCGTGCGGCGTCGGGCCACAGAGAGACGGGGACCTGACCGCGGCGAGGGGTCCGGCCGCCATCGCCGGGAGTTGCGCGGAGACGCGAAACGCCTGTGGGGCAGAAGGCTCGGGCCGGGCCGCTGGGGGTTGTGCCGCGCGGCCGCGGGGCACAACCCCCAGCGGGGAGACCCGCCCGGTGGAACCGGCTGCGTCGGAGCAGGAATCTCCGAGCGGGACACCGACTGCCCATGCGGTCGGGACAAAGGCCACGGGGAAAGGCCACGGGGAAAGGCCATAGGGAAAGGCCATAGGGAAAGGAACGGTGTGGAGATGCCCTGGTTTCCCGACCCAGACCCCCAGGCGGACCCGGCGGAGGTCCGCCGCCAACAGCAGTTGGAACTGGAGCGCCAGGCCCAGGACCAGGCCCTGCTGGAGCAGGGGCGGCTCCCCCAGGCGGCCCAGCAGCGGCTCGCCGAGATCGGCCGCAGCGGGCCCGAGGGACTCGCCTTCACCAGCGATCTGGCCCCGGACGAGGCCGGTCTCCTGCGACGGCACGGGGTGCAACCCGTCAGCCTGGTCACCGGAAGCGCCATGTACCACGTCGGCTACGCCTCTGCCTCCGCCTGGAACGACTGCGAGGTTTCCCAGCTCAGCCGCGCCTACAACGAGGCGACGCGCCTGGCCGTCAGCCGCCTGCAACTGGAGGCGGCGGCCGCCCGGGCAGACGGCGTCCTCGGGGTCCGCTACTCCATCGTCCGCCACGAGTGGGCCGACCGCACAGTCGAGGTCCAGCTGATCGGCACCGCGGTGCGGGCGGGTGCCGGGAGCGGCGGGGGCGGCCAAGGGCCCCGCCTGGGCCAGCCCGACCCCCTGCGCCCCGGCGCCGGTGCGGGAGGGCGCCACACCCCCTGGCTCTGCGACC
>DAHWHV010000208.1 GCA_027335545.1 Clostridia bacterium | reverse complement strand
CGCGCCGCCGGGGTCAGCGTGTCCCGGTCAGGTCCTGGCCCGGCCCCGCGCGAGCGCCCAGATCCCGAGGCCGATCACGATGATGGCGACGACAACGTACAGGACGATGTGCTTGGGACTGCCCCAGTCACCGAAGATGGTCAGCAGCATGCCCGAACTCTCCTGGGGGGTGGGCCTCCGCGCGCTGAGGGGGTGCCGGAGGCGAGCCGAAAGCCTAGCGCAGGCCGGCCGCCATCTGCGCGTCCTCGGGGGAGCGCGGAGGCGCCACCCGGCCCGCTCGGCCGCTACGCCTCGGGGTGAAGGAGGTGGATCACGTCGAGCAGGTCGTCCGGCCGCCGGCCGAGCAGCTCGGCGCGACCCTTCGATCCCACCCACAGCCGCGCGCCGAGCTGCGCCACGCGCCAGCCGTCCTGGCTGAGGCGGCCATCCCCATGGCGCAGCCGGGAGGCCTCGCGCCGCGCCGTGTCGCTCACCGACTCGAGGGTGATCTCCATCGATCTGCCACGCAGGCCGTAGACGACGTCACCTGTGTCCGCCGGCAGCCGCTCACGGTGCCGCCAGAGGATGGCCTGGCCGCGGGCGACGCGCGCCCCTGCGTCCATCGCGAGGCCGGCACCGCCTCCCAGGAGGGCGCCGACGACGGCCAGGTCGGCGCCGCCTCCGGCGACCGCACCCGCCGCCGCTCCCCCCAGCGCCGCCGCCGTCCAGGCGCGCGGGCGCAGCCAGCGCGGGTGGGGCTGCAGGAGCGCGACGATCGCCACCACGCCGGCGGTCGCGGCCCCCGCGGCGAGGAGCGCCGCCGGGCGCGGCCCGGGGCCCGCAGCGAGTCCGGCGACCCCCACCAGACAGAGGGCGAAGGAGAGCCCGGCCGACCCCCCGGCGGCGAGGGCCCCGCTCGGGCTGGTGGTGTCGCCGCCCGGCCGCGGACCACGGCCGTGGCGTTCCCGCCACTCCCGCGCTGCGAGCAGCATCGCTCCACCAGCAGCACCCGATCCGAACCCGGCGAGAGTGATCGCGGCCAGTGCCGGCAGGAGCTGCAGCACCTGCGCCGCGACGGGGGTCGCGGCGCCCGCCTCGTCCAGGGTGCCGACGAGAAGCACCGGGAGAGCGGCCGCCGTGAGCAGCGGGTGGTGGCGCGCCAGGCGGCCGCCACGGCGCACCGCCTCACCCCACCCGGAGGAGCTTCCGAGCGGGTCGACCCGCCGCAGCAGGGTGACCACGAGGGCCGAGGCGGCGACCCACAGGACGGTGCCCCCCGTCACGCTCGAGGCGGTGGCGTCCATGCTCGCCGGCCCCGCGCCCGCCAGGCCGAGGGGCGTCAGCACCGCGGCGGCGAAGGCCCCCGCCGCCGTCAGCTCCAGCCCCCAGGCGGCGCAGCGCCGGAGCGACTGGGCGAGCGACCAGGCCAGCGCGGTCCACCACGGGCGCAGCGGACCCACCTCGTCCGGGAAGCCTGCGAGGCCCACGGCCTGGTCTCCATGATCTGAGCGGGCGGGCATCCCGCCACCGCCCATCATCCAAGCGCGAGCCGCCGCGCGCGCGCCGCACGGCGGGTAGCGGTCCCGGAACGGAACGATGACGGGCGGGCCGCCGCGGCACGCGGCGCGCCACCTGGGCCGCGGCCGCACGCTGGTCGGGAAGGCGAGATTCGAACTCGCGACCTCACGGTCCCGAACCGTGCACTCTAACCTGGCTGAGCTACTTCCCGATCGAGGGGATGATACCAGCGGCCCGGGGCCGCCCTGACGGTCCGCGGCCTTGGGTGGTGGGTCAGCCGACCCACCACCCGGCCTTGACGCCCGGTGGTGTCCGGCTACGATGAGCTGGACGCGCGCCCCGGCGGCCCCCCG
>DAHWHV010000207.1 GCA_027335545.1 Clostridia bacterium | reverse complement strand
AGCGCCGCCTACCGGGCCTTCAAGGCCTGGACCGGCCTGTACACGCAGTGGAACGTGCCCCTCGCCGCGAGCCTGTTCACGCGCTTTCAGACGGGTGAGATGCCGCTGGGCATCGGGGCCTACCCTGACTACGTGACCTTCAACGCCGCGGCGCCCCAACTCGCCGGACTCTGGTCCATCGCCCCGATTCCGGCGACCCCGTACCTCTGCAGCAAGACCGATCCGACCAACTGCCAACTCGACACGACCAACGACCAGTGCACCATGCCCGACTACCCGCACGAGCCGGCCATCCCCAACGGGGAGGTCTGCAGGTATAACGACACCAGCGGCGGCGCCAGCACCGCGGTCATGATCCCCAAGAGCGCCAAGCACCCGAACGAGGCCTGGAAGTTCGTGGAGTGGTGGACCAGTGCCGCCGTCCAACTGCAGTTCGCCAGCGAAATCGAGGCGATCGGCGGCGTCCAGCTCGCCTGGAACACCGCGAACGTCTAGGCGCTGGCCGGCCTCCCCTGTCCGCAGCACGTTCTGAACGTCTTCAAGCAGGCCTGGAAGTCGTACCAGCCCGAGCCGATCGTCCCGGGGGGCTACATTGCCGACCGCTACATCAACAACATCTGGACGAATGTGGTCATCGACCACCAGAACGCCCGGGCCCAGCTCCAGTGGGCCGAGCAGAACATCAACGACGAGCTCTACCGCCAGGAGATCAACTTCGGCTTGGCCAAGGTACAGAAGGGCCGGATTGCCATAGGCGCCTGAGCGCGGGGGTGGGGTGGGGGTGTCTCCAGCCATCCCCGGTGGCCCGCCGCGTTGGCCCCACTTTCGTGCCGGCCGCCAGCCACGCATCAGGCGGAACACGGCGGCCGGCACGCCATCCAGCGGGGTCGGCGCTCCCCATGTCCGCCGGGGCCAGGGATCCGTGGCGCTGGGCGGGGGCGCCAAGGCCGGGTGCGCAGGGGCCCGCTCCAGGGGCGGAGTTCCGTGAAGGACAGCCCTTCCGCATGGAGGAGGACCGGACCGAGGCTTGCGATCGGGCGGACGGCGACCCGGGGCGTAGCGGGTGGCCACGGAGAGGCGGCGCGGTCGGGACGGGTGCAACGGGCCAGCGGGAAGGGCCGGCCTGAGGCGTGCCGGCCCGATCGGCCGCAATCACGGGGGCGGGGCGGCCGCAGAGGCACCCCGGGCAGCCTCCAGCACCGCCCGATCCCCTGCGCAGTCGGGGCGCACGTACAGGTCCCCCGGGTCGCTCCCGGATGCCCAGCCCACGGCGCACGGCCCGCGCCGCAGCACCAGCAGCGGCGTGCCGGCCAGCAGCGCGTCCACGAACGCGCCACCCACGAAGCCCGGACGGGCGACCCCCAGGACGCGACTGCGGGGCAGTCGTTCCCCCTCCCCGAGCGCGACGCAGGCCCCGGCGCTGATCCAGCCCCAATCGCCCCAACGCACGGCCCCCACAGTCGGCGCACCACGGGGCGTGTCGGCCAGCGCCCCCCAGGCCATGCTGCCGGAGCCCGGGGCCACGGGGCGGAACCCCACGGAGGCGTACAGGGGCTGCGCCACCCCCCGGGGGTTGGTCCCCAAGGTCAGGACGCGGTAGCCCCGTTGCCTGAGGTCGGGCATGGCCGCCTCGTGCAGCAGGCGGGCGGCGCCGCGGCCGCGCCAGGTGGGTACGGTGTAGACGTGCCCCCAGATGCCGGCCCCGTCGGCACCCGCCACCCTGGCGACCGTAATCGCTTCCTCACCGACCACCCCCACGTAGAAGGCGGCGCGGAGGTCGTCCAGGGTGCCACCCAACTCCCCAGCGATCTCGATCTGGCGCGCCGGGGCCTTGTGGGCCAACAGTCGGGTCAGGGGGGCCGTCCAGTGGCCGGCCGGCGGCTCGACCACCGCCAGACGCAACGGCTCGCCGCTCTTCAGCCGTACCTCGCCCAAGTCCGTCTGCATGCCTCTGGCCTCCGTGGCGGATCCCCTTGCCGGCCCTGCCGGGACGCGTGGCATCTCCCCAGCCCGCCCGCCGAGCCCGGCGGGGGAGAAATCCGCGCCCCGCACGCCTCTCGACCCGCCGTTGCCGTCCCGCGGGGGCGAGGCGACGCCCTGGAGGAATCGGCTGGACCACCGCGGTCGGGCGGGGAGAAGACAACCAGGCACAGGGCGCGGAAACGGTGGGCCGCGCGCCCGTCTCGCCCACGAGCGCGATGCGCAACCCGCGGCCATCCGCCGCGCCACAAGCGATGGGGCAGGCACCGGAGCGGCAACGACAACATCCGGCAGTGGTCGCTCCGCAAGAGGCCCGGCGGGTTGACCATCTACACCGCGGGGCCGCCCAGCTGCCACCACTCCCCCAACCGCCGGTGCACCCGCTGCAGTTCGGCTGCCACGGCGGGGGCGTCTCCGCCGCTGCAGCGCTCGATCAGGAGGGGACCGTCCAGGCCCGCCGCGCGCAGGGGTCGCAGGAACTCCACCCAGCGGACGTCCCCGTCCCCGGGGGTGGGGAAGCAGGCCTCGCCGCGGGGTCCGCGGTGGTCCTTGATGC
Source organism: Clostridia bacterium (assembly GCA_027335545.1). The sequence goes on along the minus strand of DAHWHV010000207.1, from coordinate 1,759 downwards.
ACAGGCCCGCGACCGATGGGGCCACCGGGACGACGTCCTGGCACGGGTCCAAGCCGTCGTAGAAGCGCACGTTGCCGGGGTCGTAGAAGACGTCGAGGTTGGGCGCGCCCACGCGGCGCACCGTCGCGGCCAGTGCGGCCCCACTGCCGCTGCGCGGCCCCCCGTGCGGCTTGAGCGCCACACGCGCGCCCTGGCGGGCCGCCTGCCCCGCCAGGGCGCGCAGCAGGGTCAGGAAGTCGGCGTGTTCCCGCTCGACCTGATGCGCGGGGGCGTCCGGCCCGGGCCACCCGGGGCCTCGCCCCAGGACCCAGCGCAGGCCGAGCAGTTCCGCCTGCTCCAGGCACCGCAGCAGCAGGGCCTCACGCGGCGGCGTGATCGCCCCGCACCACAGCAGCACCGGCTTCAGGCCGAAGGCTGCCACCTCACGGCCGATGGCCCGCACCTCGGCGTCGCTGGCCTCCTCGGGCACGGCCAGCCGGCCCGCGTGTCGGCCCAGCAGGCCGACGTCGCGCAGCCCGGCCGCTGCGATCGCCCCCAAGGCCTCGGGCAGCGGCGCGCCCTGCAGCACTCGGGTCATCGCACCCACCACGGGCCAGGGTTGCAGCCCATCCGGGAACACACCGCATCCCTCCCTCTGCCGCTCGGGCCGCACCAGCGGCCCGCGTGGGGCGCCCCAGGCTGGAGCGTGGGCTGCGCGGCCACACACAGGGCTCCAGGGGAGGCGCCGGGGCCACCGCCGTCTCTCCGGGGCGGCCCCGGCGCAAAGGCCCCCAGCCCCGAGCCCTTCGCGGGCGCCGGCGGAGAACACCCCGGCGACCGGGGGCGCGGCGTGCGCCGACCGCGTGCCGAACCCTCAGGCCGTCCGTGCGACCTCGGCCAGGGTGACGCGCCGGCCCTCCTGGGCGGAGCGCGCCATCGCCGCCGTGACCGCGACGGCCTCGGCCCCCTGCTCGAAAGTGCAGGCGGTGGGCCGCGCCGCATCGGCCTTTCCCTCGATGAGATCGGCAAAGTGGTCCAGCAGGGCCTCCGTGTCGGGTCTGCCCGCCGCGGTCTCCACCGTGCGTACCTCCAACCCCTCCGGGAGCCCGGCCCCCGGCTTGCCCACCCCGGCGTGCCGCACCACCTGGAGCACGCCCGCGGTCAGTCGGCCCGTGCTGCTGACGACCCCGTGGCTGCCGACGAACTCGACCAGGTTCGGCGCCCGCACCCCGAACATGCTCGTGACCAGCGCGGCGCTGCGCGTGCCGCCGTCGAAGTCGATCAGCAGACTGGCGTACTCGATCGTCTGGTCCCCGGCGATCGTGCCCCGCCGCACGTGGGCCATCACGCCCTCCGCCTGGCCGCCCATGGCCCAGAGGGCCAGGTGGATGGTGTGCGTCGCGGTGTCCAGGACGCCGCCGTAGTGGTCCGGAAAGAAGTACTGCGGGGCCATCGGGCCGCGCTGCACGGTCAACAGCGCCTGCACCGGCTCGATCGCCGGCAACTCGGCCGCCAACGCCGCCGCGAAGGGCGACATCCGGAACTGGTAGCCGACCACGCCGACCAGCCCCGCGGCCCGCACGGCGCACGCCATGGCATCGGCCGACTCCGGGCTGTCCGCCAACGGCTTCTCCACGAAGACGTGTTTGCCCGCCGCGATGGCCTCCAGGGCGATGGGCGCATGCCAGCGCGCACCCGTGGCGATGAGCACCCCCTGCACGTCCGCGCGCGCCAACAGGCGTCGGTAGTCGGCCTCCCCCGGCACCCCCAACCGCGCGGA
>DAHWHV010000193.1 GCA_027335545.1 Clostridia bacterium | reverse complement strand
CCTACTTCGACGGCCGGCAGGCGCCCCGCCTGGCCGACCGAGCGGTCCTGGAGCGGGCCCTGCAGGCCGCGGTCCGGGAGGGCCGCCTGGGGCTGCGGAGCGGCGGGCGCACCTACCTCGCCGAGGAGCCGCCCGCCGAGGCGCTGGTGGATGAGGCGACCCTGGTCGTGGCCCCGCCGCCCGTGCGCGCCGAGGAGTTGCTGCCCGGGCACCTGCCCACGGCCTGGACGGCCGAGGGCACGACCACGCTCGCGGCCATCGGCTCGGCCCTGGCGCAGGCCCGCCACGGTGCGGTCCCCTGGGTCCTGCTGTGCCGGGCGCTCGACCGGGCCCTGGATGCCGACACCCTCTGCCTGCAACCCGGTAGCGGCGCCTACCCCTGTGCGCCCGGGGACGCGGGCGCGGTGCGCCTGGGGCTGCCCGTGCTGGCGACCCTGGCCGGCGCAGAGTTGGTGGGGAGCGCCGCGCAGGCGGCGTGGCACGGCGGGGAGGCGGTGCTCGGGGAGGTGGTGGCCGCCCTGGAGGGCCGCCAGCGCCGCATCCCGCCCCCGGCCGCCCTGCAGGCGGTGCGGGACGCGCTGGCCCGCGGCCTGGTGCGCCTCGCGGACGGGGCCGCCCTGCCGGAGGCCGCGGGTCCGGAGGCGCTGCGGCTGCGCCTGCGCCGGCCGGAGGACATCCGGGCCGTCGACGGCGTGCTGACCCCGCGGCAGTTGCAGGACCTGGCCCGGTGCTGGGAGGAGTTGCAGCGCGTCGCCCCGGGGGTGCGCTTGGAGCTGTCTTGCACGCTGGTCCTGCGGGGGGAGATGCCCTCCGAGGTCCAGCGGGGGCTGGCGGAGGTCCTGCGCCGGGTGCGGCCGGACTGGCCGGGGTGGCGACCGGAGTAGCCAGGCCAACGCGCCGTCGAACCGGGTGGCGGCGCCGGCCCGGTGGGAGGGCGAGAGAGCATGCGTCGGCTGAAGCGGGTCGCGGCGCACGAGTGGTGCTTCGACTGGCCGCGAGCCTTCCTGGAGGAGTATGAGGCCATCGATGCGGCCATCGAGCGCCACAACGCCGGCCAGCTGACCACCGCGGAGCAGGCGCTACGCGACGTGCTGGCGCGCATGCCCGAGCACCTGGACGCGCTCTGGCAACTGGCGTCGTTTCTGTACCATCGGCGGGAGAGGGCGGAGCGGTGGGCCTCTGGCGCGGTGCGCTGGAACTGGGTCGCACGGCCTTCCCGCCGCGCGCCTTCCAGCTTGGCCGCGACCGGCTGGAGTGGGGGTGGACTGAGAACCGGCCGTTCCTGCGCTGCCTGGAGAGTTGGATGCACGTGCGGGCGGAGGCCGGTGCGCGCGAGGAGGCCCTGGGCTGCGCCCGTGAGCTCTTGGCGCTCAACCCGGGCGATAACCAGGGCGTGCGCTGCGTCGCCATGACCTGGCTGCTGGAGGCCGGGGCCAACGAGGAGGCGGCGGCGCTGGCCGAGGCCTACCCCGAGGACAGCTTCGCGGAGACCACCTACGGGCACGCGTTGGCGCTGTTCCGGTTGGGACGGTTCGACGAGGCGGACCATGCCCTGCGTGCCGCCATCGGCGACCTCCCGCTGGTGGCGGCCGAGCTGCTGAAGACGAAGCACCGCGCCCCGCGCCGCCGCTACCCCGGATCCATCACGGTGGGCGGGGCCGACCAAGCCTATGACTACTGGCAGTCCGACGGCGCGACCTGGTCCACTACCCCTGGGGCGATGGACTGGCTACGCCGCGTGCAGGCGACCGTGAAAGTCGTCGTAGGCGATACTGGAGGGGAGTCACATGCCAGAAGTTGATCCTACCAC
>DAHWHV010000188.1 GCA_027335545.1 Clostridia bacterium | reverse complement strand
GCCCTGGCCGAGCGGCGCTGGCCGTCGGAGGCGGGCTCGCCCGGCGCCGGCGGCCCCCTGCGCGCCGCCGGCGCGCCCAGGCACGGCCCGCCGTCCGATCTGGCCGAGGCCGAGCGCGACCTGGTGTTCTGCGGCCTGGTGGGCCTGATCGACCCCCCGCGGCCCGAGGTGGCGGCCGCGATCCGCCGTTGCCACCAGGCCGGGGTGCGGGCGGTGATGATCACCGGGGACCACGCGCTGACCGCCCGGGCCATCGCCCGCCAGATCGGCCTGCTGCCGCCCGGGGGGCGCGTGGTGACCGGGGGCGAGTTGGCGGGGATGGGGGAGCGCGAGCTCGGGGCCGCGGTGGAGGAGACGGTCGTCTACGCCCGGGTCTCGCCCGCCGACAAGCTGCGCATCGTGCGCGCCCTGCGGGGCCGCGGCCACGTCGTGGCCATGACCGGGGACGGCGTCAACGACGCCCCGGCCGTCAAGGAGGCGGACATCGGCATCGCCATGGGCCGCGGGGGCACGGACGTGACCCGCGAGGCCAGTGCCCTGGTGCTGACCGACGACAACTTCGCGACCATCGTGGCGGCGATGGAGGAAGGCCGCGCGATCTACGACAACATCCGGAAATTCATCCGCTACCTGCTCGCCTGCAACACCGGCGAGGTGCTGGTCATGCTCCTGGGGACCCTGCTCGGCCTGCCCCTGCCCCTGCTGCCCCTGCAGCTCCTGCTGGTCAACCTGGTCACCGACGGCCTGCCGGCCCTGGCGCTCGGGGTCGACCCGGCGTCCAGCGATGTGATGCGCCGGCCACCTCGGGACCCGCAGGAGAGCGTGTTCGCCGGCGGGCTGGGCAAGCGCATCGCCACGCGCGGGACGCTGATCGGGCTGCTGTCCCTGGGGGCCTTCGTCTTCACGCTGGCCGAGACCCGCGGGGACGTCGCGGCCGCCCGCACCACAGCGACGTGTACGCTCGTCCTCAGCCAGTTGCTCCACGCCTTCGACGCCCGGGCGGAGCGACGGCCCATCTGGGAGGTCGCGCTGGGCGGCAACACGGCGCTGCTGCTGGCCGTCGGCAGTTCCCTGGCCATCCTGCTCGCAACCCTCTACATCCCCCCGGCGGCCCACCTGTTCCGTTTCGCCCGCCCATCCGCGGCGGCCTGGGGCGTGGCCCTCGCGGCCGCGGTCGCCGGGGCGGTCCTGGCGGGCGCCGGGGAGGTCGTGCGCCGCACCTGGGTCCGCCGCACCGCGTTGGTGCGCGTGCGGGTGCGGCGCCCCTGACCCGCGGCCCCACCCCCACCGTCGGTCGGGACGCCGGGCCATTCGGCTGGGACGCCGGGGCCAGCGGGCCGCGACGCCGGGCCCGTATGGGTGGGCCCCTCACCGAGGGCGCGTGCCCTGCCGATCCACGGGGTATGGGCTGCACCCCAGGGCCCGGATGCCCGGGCGCACCCGCCGCTCCGCCGGGCAGGTGGACCCGGCCCGCCGCCCCTCCCGTCCGTCACCGCCCAGCAGGGCGCGCCCGTTCGGGAGGGGCGGCGCCGTCGCCCGGAACGCAGGGAAAGCGCCGGGGAACGGGAATCCCGGGCCGCGCGGGGCTGAGGCTTCGGGCAGCCTGTCCGGATCGGGCGGTCTTGGGCAGACACGCCGTGCCCCAGGGCGGAGGGGCCTCCCCGCCCGGGGCGGCGCATCCGGCCACAGACGCGCCAGGGGGTGGTGCCGTGGCGCCGGTCCTGCGTCTGGGCTGCGGCCTCCCCTGGGCCGGGGTGTGCCGCGCGGCGCCCTCCGCGCGCCGCCGGCCGTGGTGGCTGGTCGGCGCGGCGGCGGTTGTGGTGGCCGCGGCGATCCTCCCCGTCCGCTTGGCGGCGGGGGCGGTGGCCACCCGGGCCGAGTCCCGCATCCAGGCCTTCGGGGCTGCCCGCGCGGTGGCAACGGCGATGGAGACGTACTACGTGGAGCATGGTGGCTTCCCGGTGCCTGGGTCGGAGCGCCGGCTCGCCCAGGCCCTCGCGCCCTTCCTGCCCTCCGCCGCCCTCAGCCCGCGCGCCGCGCGCGCCTTCAGCTACCGGCCGCAGCCGACGGCCTACGTGTTGCGGTTCACGCCGGCCCAGGGTGGGCGTCCCGTGACCCTGCGCGTGGAGGCGGGGGTGGGCGGCACGGCGGCGACCGGGACGGGCCGGGCGACGCTGGCGTGGTGAGCGTCCCCTGAGCGACCTCCCCCTCATGCGTAGGGTTCCAGGCCGCCACCGCCCGGGTGCGGGCGCGCGTGTGCGCCCCCCAGGGCCGCTGCCGCCCTGCCTTCCCCTGTCCCTGGCGGCGCTGGCCGCGGGGGGGCCATCCGCCGCCGCGCCGCTGGGGCGGGTGGTCGGCGGG
>DAHWHV010000172.1 GCA_027335545.1 Clostridia bacterium | reverse complement strand
CTCCGGCGGGCGACGAACGGGGGAGTGGGCATGTCCACGCTGGGGGTCGGTGTGGCGGGGTTCGATCACTGGTACGCGGCGCTCGCGGCATGCGAGGACGCCGCGCGCGACGAGCGCTGCCGCCTCGTGGCGGTGGCGGGGGCGCCGACCCAATTGCCGGAGTACGCGCGCCAGCGGGGCGCCGCCTTTCTCGGCCCCGACCCCTTGGGCGTGGTGGCCCACCCGGGCGTGGACGTCGTGGTCTGCGCCGCCTCCTCGGATCGCAACCCGGCCCTGGTCGCGGCGGCTGCGGAGCGCGGCAAGCCCGTCCTCTCCGTCAAGCCCATGGCCCACACGGAGGTGGCGGCCCAGGCGGTCCGGGCGGCCGTGCGGCGGACGGGTATCCCCTTCTTCCCGCTGGAGTGCCAGGGGCGGCTGCGCGCCGCGGACCAGCGGCTGCGCGCCTGGTGGGGGCGCGGGGAACGGCTGGGGCCGCCGCTCTCGGCGCTGGTGGTCCTGCGCGGCTCGGTGCCCCGGGAGGACTGGCCGGGGCACCCCGTGGGCCAGACGTGGTGGACCGACCCGACCCGCGTGCCGGGCGGGGGGTGGATCGACCACGCGATCTACGAGGTGGACTTCCTGCGCTGGGCCCTGGGCGCGGAGGTGGAGGGCGTGTGCGGGGCGGTGGCGACCCGCAAGCACCCGGAACTGGCCGTCGAGGACTTCGGCCTGGCCACGCTCAGCTTTGCCGGTGGGGTCGTCGCCGCCCTGGAGGTGACCTGGCACGGCACCCGCGGGGCCGGTGCCGGGACGCGGCAGTTCGTGGGCGTGCGCGGCCAGATCCTCGCCTCCCTCCCTGGCACCAAGGGATGGCTGCTGGCCGAGGAGGAGGGCGAGACGCCCGGCTGGCGGCCCGAGGCCCCACCCGCCGGGGGCCGCTCCCCCCTCGCCCACATGGTCGACCACCTGTCGGGGGGCGTGCCGCTGGCGGCCGGTGTGGAGGATGGCCTGGCCAACCTCCGCGCCTGCCTCGCCTTTTATCGGGCAGCGGCCGGGGGCGGTGCCGCATCCGGGGGCGGTGCCGCATCCGGGGGTGAGGCGCTGAGCGCGGCCTCCGGTGCGGGCGGAGCCTCGAGCGCCGGCCGGGCGGCGGTTCACGGCGATGGCTGACGGACTCGCGGCCGGGCGAGGGGAGACGACCGGCACCGGGCGGGTGGCGCCTGCCCGCGGCCCGCACGGACTGGCGCCACCCGCTACGGCCCCCGCTAGCCCCCCTGTGGGGGGCAGGCGGCTCCTGGCACCGGTCACGGCGATCTGCCTCTTCTGGGTCAGCCTCTACCTCTACGTCCCGGTCTTGGCGCCGACGGCGCACCGCCTAGGGGCCGGTGTCGCCGGGGTCGGGCTCGTGCTGGGGACCTATGGATTTGTCCAGTTCCTCCTGCGCATCCCCACCGGGCTGTGGTCGGACCGGCTGGGGACCCGTGCCCCCTTCCTGGTGGCCGCGCTGCTGGCCTGCGGCGCCGCCGCCGTGGGCATGGGGCTGGCCACGGGCCCGCTGGCCCTGGGGTTGTTCCGTGCGGTCTCCGGGCTCGCCGCCTGCGGCTGGGTGGCCATCACCCTGCTGTTCGCCGAGTTCTTCCCCGTGGAGCGCACGGCATGGGCCTTCGGCCTGGTGGGCTTCCTGGCCACCGGCTCCCAACTGGCGGCCAGCCTGGCCGGGGGCCTGCTCGCCCAACTGGGGGGCCCGCGGGCGCCGTTTCTCGGCGCGGCGGGCGCGGCCGCCCTCGGGGTGTTGGTCATCCTGGCGGCCCGCGTCCCGCTGGCCACGGCGCGCCAGGGGCGTACCCGCGGCCCGGATCTGCGGGCGCGGCTTGGGGTGGTGCGCGAGCGTGGGGTCGTGGTGGCCTCCTCACTCTCCATCTGCTCGCACTACGTGGCCTTCGTGACCACTTTCGGCTTCACCCCGCTGCTGGCCGTGGATCGTTTCGGGGCCAGCGGGCTACAGCTGGGGGTCCTCACGGTCTGCGCCGGTGTGCCTTCCGCCGGCGCGGCGCT
>DAHWHV010000159.1 GCA_027335545.1 Clostridia bacterium | reverse complement strand
GCCCTGGCGGCGCGGGCGGCTGCCCTGGGCATGCCCGCCCTGGCCCTGACCGATCGGGATACGCTCTCGGGCGCGGTCTCGTTCCTGCAGGCCTGCGCGCGCCATGGGCTGCAGGCGATCCTCGGCGCCGAGGTGACCCTGGAGTCTGGGGGGCTCGGTGGTGGGGAGGGGCTCGCCGCGCCGCCGCGCCTGATCCTGCTGGCGCCGGGGCCCGGCGGCTACGCCGCCCTGTGTCGCCTGCTCAGCCGGGCCCACCTCGATCACCCCCGCGGACAGCCGCGCGTGACGGTGCCATCGCTGGCCGAGGAGGCGGGGCACCTGCTGGCGCTCTCCGGCGGGCGTTGCGGCGAGATCGCCGCGCACATCCTGGGCCGCCGCCCGGCCATGGCCAGGAGTGCGGCCTCCGCCTACGCCGATCTCTTCGGGAGGGACCGCTTCTACCTGGAGTTGCCCGCAGACCGGCTGCCCGGCAACGCGCGGCTCCACCGGGACCTGCGCGCGCTCGGCGGGCACCTCGGCCTCCGCACCCTGGCCACGGCGGATGTGCACTACGCCACACCCGAGCGGGCCTGGGTGAGCGACCTCCTGACCTGCGTCCGCCTGCGCTGCCGCCTGGAGGACCTGCCGGCGGAGCGGGCCCCGGGGGCCTTCAACGCCGAGCGCCACCTGAAATCCGCGGCGGAGGTCCTGGCGGCCGTGGGCGACCCGGGGGATGTGGCGCGGAGCGCGGAGGTCGCGGCGCGTTGCGCGCCGGCCCTGGCCCTGGGGGTCAACCGTTACCCGCGCTTCCCCCTCGCGGGCCTCCCCGCGGAGGCCGAACTGCGCCGGCAGGTGGAGGATGGGGTCCGCTGGCGCCACGGGACCCATCCCCGTCCGGAGGTCCGGGAGCGGTTGGCGTACGAGCTGGACATCATCGGCCGCCTGGGGTTCTGCGACTACTTCCTTTGTGTGGCGGACCTGGCCCGTTGGGCGCGCGCCCAGGGCATCCGCGTCGCCGGCCGCGGTTCGGCCGCCGACAGCGCCGTGGCCTATGTGCTGGGCATCACGGACGTGGATGCCGCCGGGCGGGGGCACCTGTTCGAGCGCTTCCTGTCCGCGGAGCGGGCCGAGGCCCCGGACATCGACCTAGACTTCGACGCCCGCCAGCGGGATCGGGTAGCCGAGTACGTAGTGGGCCGGTACGGCCAGGGGTGTGTCTGCGCCGTCGGGGCGCACAACACCTGGTGCGCGCGCTCCGCCGTCCGGGAGCTCGGCCGGGCGCTGGGTTTCCCCCCGGGGGAGCTGGACGCCCTCAGCCGGCGCATCCCCTACTACGTGGAGGCGGAGCGGTTGCGGGACGCGCTGCAGGCGGTTCCGGAACTGCGCGCCCTGCCGGGGGCGCGCGGGCGGCTGACGGCCCTGGCCACGGCGGTGGGGGCGGTCTCGGGTCTGCCGCGCCACCACGCCACGCACACGGGCGGGCTGTGCATTGCCCCGGGGCGGCTCACGGACCTCATGCCGCTGCAGCGGGCGGCCAAGGGGGTGGTGGTCTCCCAATGGGATAAGCGGGACGTGGAGGCCGCCGGGCTCCTCAAGCTGGACCTCCTCTCCCTGCGCACGCTGGGGGCGGTGGAGGACGCCGTCCGCCTCGCGCCCGGCGTGGGCGGGGCGGTCGACTACGAGCGCATCCCGGAGGACGACCGAGCGACCTTCGCGCGCCTGCGGCGGGGGGAGACCGTCGGTGTCTTCCAGCTGGAGTCGGCGGCGCAGATCGCCCTGCAGCAGCGCCTGGGGGCCGACCGGCTCGAGGACGTGATCGCCTCGGTGGCCCTGGTCCGGCCGGGGCCGATCCAGGGGGAGATGGTCGAACCCTTCCTCCGCCGCCGTCTGGGGCGGGAACCGGTGACCTTCCCCGCCCCCGGGCTGGAGTCGATCCTGGGTCGCACCCATGGCGTCGTCATCTATCAGGAGCAGGTCATCGCCATCGCCACCGCGGTCGCCGGCTTCTCCCCCGGGGAGGCGGACCGTTTGCGCCGGGTGATGTCGCATGCCCGCTCCCCTCGAGAGATGGAGGAACTCGGCGGCCTCTTCGTGGAACGGGCCAAGGCCCGGGGGATGGCCCCGGAGGCGGCCGCCGCCATCTTCCGCTGCCTGCAGGGCTACGCCTCCTACGGCTTTCCCGAGGCGCACGCGGTTGCCTTCGGCCACACCGCCTACCGCACGGCTTACCTGGCGGAGCACCGGCCCGCGGCCTACTTCTCCGGCCTCCTCAACAACCAGCCGATGGGCTTCTACCCCGTGGGAACGCTGGTGAACGAACTGCGGCGGCGCGGCGTGGCCGTGCTCGGTCCGAGCGTCCAGCGCAGCGGCGCGGAGTGGGGACAGGGGCCGGATACGGGGGCGCGCCGTCTGCGCGCGCCGCTCTGGGCGGTGCGCGGCGTGGGGGCGCCGCTGGCCGCGGCCGTCGTGGCCGCCCGGGCGGCGGGGGGGGCCTTCCGCTCCGTGGCCGATCTCGCC
>DAHWHV010000135.1 GCA_027335545.1 Clostridia bacterium | reverse complement strand
CGCGCGGCCAGGAGACAGGATACCGCATCCACCCCGGCCGGGTCAGGCGGGGGGTGGGGGGCAGGGGGCAGGCACGGGGCAGGGGGCCTCCGGCGCCGGGGGGCGGCGGCGAAGGTGCCGGGCACACGACGCCGCTCGGCGGGGGCCGGCTGCGCCGTCCGGTCGGGGCCCTCGCCCGCTCAACCGCCGGCGCCGCGGTTGCCGGCCACGGCGGCGGACACCGACTGGGCGCCGGTGGGCATGGCGGTGATCGCCCGCTGCGGGGGTGCAGCGAGGAAGGCGTGGCCGGGGCCGGCCGGGGGCGTCGGACTGAAGCGCGGCGCGCGGCGCCAGGGCGGGACGGGGCAGGGACGCTCGCGCCGCGCCTTGAACTACCCGGCAAGATGGCGTACGCCTGGCACCCGGCCCCACCCCTCCCCGCCGCCCACGCCTCGGCCCTGGCGGAGGCGTGGGCCTCCCTGAACGGTCGCCCAGACCTGGTGGCGGTCCTGCTGGCGGGCTCGGTGGTGCGCGGGACCGGGGGGCCGACCAGCGACCTCGACCTGTTCTGCCTCATCGACGCCGACCTGCGGCAGCGCCGCCACCTCGTCGCCGGCAGCGGGGTGCTCGTCGAGATGTTCCTCAACCCGGCCTACCAGATCCTCCGCTACCTGGACGAGGAACGACGCGAGAACCGACCCTCCGCGGCGACCATGCTGGTGACCGGGACGGTGCTGCTGGACCGGAGGCCGGAGGTCCTGGCGAGCCTGCGCGCCGCTGCCCGGGACCTGCTGGCGGCGGGGCCGGACCCCCTGGTGGGGGCGGCCCGCGAGCGGGCGCTCTACGTGGTCCGCGACTGCTACGAGGACGCCTGTGACGCCGAGGCCGCCGGTACCCCGGCCCTGCTGCCGCTGGTCCAGTGCGCCGTGCGGGCGGTCAGCCTCCACCACGCCCTGCGTCGGCGTTGGGAACCGAAGACGAAAAACCTCGCCGCCGATCTCCCCGCCTGGGATGCGCGGGCCGCAGCCCTTCTGGCGGCCTTCTCCGGGGCCCCCTGCCTGCAGACCCTGCGGGCGCTGCTCGCCCATGTGCTGGCGGAGGACGGCGGGCTGCCCATCCGGTCGTTCGACGGGCCGGTCGAGGCGCTCCGGCCGTGACCGCCGGGCCGGGGCAGCGGGGTGCCGCCCGGCCCGGCGTCGGCGGGGCTCAGATGGCCTGGCCCTTGGGGCAGATGTGATCGATGCGCTCCAGGACGCCGGCGTCGAGCTTGACCTCGAGGGCGCCGAGGTTGTCCTGCAGTTGCTCCATGGTGCGCGGGCCGATGATGGGCGCGGTGATCCCGGACTGGGCCATGTTCCAGGCCAGCGCCAGTTGGGACAGGGTGCAGCCGACCTCTTGGGCCACTGGCACCAGCCGCTCGACGGTGTCGAGGCGGCGCTGGACCCCCGGGTCATCCGCCTTCTCGCTCACCTGCTTGACGTGGCGGCCGACCTCGGGGAGGGGCTGTCCCTTGCGGTACTTGCCGCTCAGCCAGCCGCCGGCCAGCGGGCTCCAGGGGATCACAGCCGTTCCGTACTTGCGGCAGGCCGGCAGGACCTCGTTCTCGATGCGCCGGTCGAAGAGGTGGTACGGTGGCTGCTCGCAGACGAAGCGGGCCAAGTGGCGCTGGTCGGCCACCCAGAGGGCCTCGACGAGCTGCCAGGCGGGGAAGGTGGAGGAGCCGATGTAGCGGACCTTGCCCGCCCGCACTAGGTCGTTGAGCGCGTCGAGGGTCTCGTCGATGGGGGTCTCGGCCTGGGGCCGGTGGATCTGGTAGAGGTCGATGTAGTCGGTCTGCAGGCGGCGCAGGCTGGCGTCGACCTGCTGGAAGATGTG
>DAHWHV010000136.1 GCA_027335545.1 Clostridia bacterium | reverse complement strand
CGCGCCGCTGGGGCGGGTGGTCGGCGGGGCCCTGCTGGGGGGGCTGGCGGCCCTGGCCCTGGGCCCCTACCTGCGCCGGCAGGGCTCGGCCGTGCCGGCCTGGGCGTGGGTGGGCGGCGTCGGCCTGATCCTGGCCCTGGTCGCCGCCGTCTCCGGGCCCGCCGCGCACCTCCTGCCGGCCCTCGCGCTTGCCCTGGGGCTCTCGGTGGCCGCGGCTGTCGACCTGCACACCCACCGCATCCCCAACGCCGTCGTCCTGGCCATCCTGGGCAGCGGAGCCCTGGCCCAGGCGCTGGGCGTGGGGTGGGTGCCCCCGCTCCCCGCTCTGGGCGCGGGCCTGGCCTGTGGGGCGGTGTTCGCCCTCTTGGCCCTGCTGAGCCGGGGCGGCTTCGGTTGGGGCGATGTGAAGCTGGCCGCCGCCATGGGTTGGCTCCTCGGGCCGCGTCTGGCCCTGTTGGCCATGTGCGCCACCGCTCTGGTCGCGGGCCTCGTCGCGGCCGGCCTGCTGCTGGCGCGGCGACGCGGCCTGCGCGACGCCCTCCCCTTCGCCCCTTTCTTCCTGGCCGGCGGGCTCATCGCCCTCTGCCTCGGGGTCCACTGAGCCCGCGCCCATCGCCGGTCGCCAAGGCCTGGCAACGGGGTGGGGCCAGTCCCGCCCCCGCCGTGCGCCGCGCCCGGCACGGCCCCGGGTGCGGCTCGGCGCGACCGCTCTGCCCGCATCCACCCCCGCCCGCAGCGCCCGGGGGTCCGGATGGTGCGGCGCTCTCGCGGCCGGCCTCCGCGCCTGTCCCAATGCCGGGCGGTTTGCCGGATTTGCGGGTCTGTGGTATGCTGCCCGCAGGCCGCGCGGCGGGGCCCGAGGGGGTTCGTCGCGCCGGTCGGTGCCAAATCCCGTGCGGCGCTTGGCGTCCGACGGGAGCGGGGGACCCATGCGGGGATGCGCGCCAGGTGCTGGCCGTCCCCGTCCTCCGGGGCGAATCCCACCGGACTCCGGTTTGGCCGGAGCGCAGTGGGAGGGGCAGCCTTCGCCCCAGCCCGTCAGCTCACCCCGCCGGCACGTGAGGGTTGTGGTGCGCTCGGCCCTAGTCGCGCGTGCTGCCGCCCTTCCCGCCCGCGCCGTCCGGCGCGAGGCCTGGAAGGAGGACCACCCCCCGATGCCCCCCCATCACCCCGTGCCTGGACTCCTCCCCTGTCCGGCCGCTCGGTCGGCGGCGGGAAGCCCGTCGGTCACGGTTCCGGCGCGGCCGCGTCCGAGCGGTGCGCCGTGGGCCGCGCCGCCCGGGATCAGGGTCGCCGGGTAGGGCCATCCCCCTCCCTGCCGGGTCCGACGCCCCCGGCCGCCGTCCGTGCGGACGCGCCGGCCGTAGGCGCGGGTCCTGGCTCGGTGCGGGCGTTGAGCCCTGCGGCGTCGTAGTCCCTGGAGACCAAACCACCGGGCGCGGGTTCCTCTGGCGCAGCGGCCAGGGGCGCGTTACGCCGTGCCTGCACGGCCCCCGACCCTTCTGGCGGGGTGTCCGTCGGCAATCGTCGGCGTGGGGCCTGGGGGGGGTCGACCCGCCCCTGGTGCCTGGCCGCCCCTGACCGGAACCGCTCCGGAGGGGCGGTGTCCGCGGGAGCGGCCGGACGGAGCGGGACCGAAGGGCTCGGCCCCCGTTCGGCCTCCGGGCGAGCGGGATTCGGATCGACCTGAGGCCGACCTGCCCCCGACGGTGAGCCCGACCTGAGGACCTGAGGAATGTGAGGACCTGAGGAATGATGGAGGTGACCCGGGATGTCGCTGCCCCCCGCGGCCGTGGATCACAGAGGGCGGCCCGGCCCTCCCCTGGGCGTCGGCGGCGGCTCGGCCGCGGGGGCAAGGGGCGCCGGGGCGGGCGCCTCCGCCCTTCGCGCATCCGCCCTGCGGACGCGGCGGGGGGAGGCCGGCGGCCCCGTCGGGAGCGCCGCGAAGGCAACCGTGACGCACCCCACCCTCGTCTCGGGCGGGGTGGCCTTGGCGCTGCTGGTCATCTGGCAGGGCTTGACGGGTTTCCATGTGGTGTCGGCGACGACGCTGCCGTCCCCGGACCGGGTCCTGCAGGACTTCGTGCGTGCGGCCACCGTCGGCTACGGGGGCGCGACGCTGCTCGCCCAGACCGAGATCAGTCTGTTCCGCATCCTCGCCGGCTTCGTGGCGGCCGTGGTGGTCGGTGTGGCCATCGGGCTGGGCATGGCGGTCAGCCGCACGCTGCACGCCGCGATCGATCCCCTGTTGCAGTTCCTGCGGCCGGTGCCGCCCCTGGCCTTCATCCCCCTGCTGGTGATGTGGTTCGGGATCGGTGAGGCGCCGAAGATCCTGCTGATCTTCTTCTGCACGATCCCCATCGTGATTCTCAACACCGTCTCGGGCGTGGCGGCGACCCCGCCCGGTCGGGTGCGGGCGGCGCAGTGCCTGGGCGCGCGCAACTCCCAGCTCTTCCGGCGCGTGATCCTGCCCTCGGCCCTGCCGGAGGTCTTTACCGGCATGCGCGTGGGTCTGGGGATCGCCTGGACGTGTCTGGTGGCGGCCGAGATGGTCGCGGCGTCGCGCGGCCTGGGTTGGATGGTCTTGCGCGCCGGCAACAACCTGCAGGCGGGCGTGGTCTTCGTCGTCATCGTGACGATCGGCATCCTCGGCTACCTGATGGACCTCGGCCTGCGGCTCCTGGAGCACTGGCTGGTGCCCTGGAAGGGCAGGGCCTGAGCCGCCCGGTGTCCCGGGACGGCCCGCGAGGCGTGTTTCCGCCGCGTCCGGCGGCGAATCGTTGTGGAGGTGGCTGACCTTTGGCGAGAACGACGGACCTGTTGCGGTCCCTGGGCGGCGGGAGCCGGAGCGGCGTGACCGGCGCGGACGGCGGGCGGGCCGCGGCGGAGACGGCCCCCCGACGGCGCGGGTACGTGCCCGCGGCGGCCGCGCTGCTGGCGGTGACCCTGCTCGGCACGGCCGCCTGTGGGCCGGCGACGGCCAGTTCGACGACCTCGGGCGGCGCGGCATCGACCCCCACGCCCACTTCGGCCCCGGCGGCCGCCGCGTCTCAACCCCACGTGACGATCGGCTACGAGGACGCCCCCGATCCCGAGATGGTGGCCATCGCCGACCACTACTTCAGCAAATACATGCACGCGCATGTGACCATGAAGTACTACTCCAGCGGGCCGGCGGCCCTGGCCTCGCTGGCCTCGGGGAGCCTGCAGTTCATGACGGTCCTCGGCAACCCGCCCCTCGCCACGGCCATCGCCAAGGGCGTGCCCCTGCAGGTCATCTGGGCCCAGGACCTCTACACGACGGGCGAGGGGCTGGTCGTCAAGACCTCCAGCCACATCACCAAGCTCAGCCAGCTGGAGGGGCACCGCGTGGCCCTGGCCTCGGGGTCCACCTCATCCTTTGAGTTGGCGACGGCCGAGAAGCAGGCCGGCATCCCCGCCGGCAAGATTCGGATCGACAACATGACCCCACCCGCGATGGTCGCGGCCTGGAAGAGCGGCGCGATCAAGGCCGCCTGGGTCTGGGTGCCCTTCTTCAGCGACATGCTGCACGCCGGTGGCAGCGCCCTGCTCTATGACAAGTCCCAGGGGCCCGCGGCGCCGGTCTTCAACCTCGCCGTGGTGAACTCCACCTGGGCCAAGACCCATGCCGCGCTGGTCCAGGGCTTCGTGCAGGCCGAGGCCGCCGGGGTGGCGACCTACCAGAAGCACCCGCACCAGGCCTACCAGGCGATGGCCAAGGTCGGCGCGATCACGGCGGCGCAGGCCCAGTCGCAGGCCAAGGGCCTGAAGTTCCTGACGCTCCAGGACCAGTTGACCGCCGGCGGGCTCGGGGCCCCCGGTCAGACGGCGCACTCGCTGGTGACGAAGTCCCTGACGGCGGCCGCCATCTGGCTGAAGGCCTCCGGCCGGGCCAGCACCGTGCCGAGCAACTTTGCGGCCTTCGTGAATCCCTCGTATGCCGCGGCGGTGGCCAAGGGGGGCGGCGCCGGGTGATCGAGATCCACGGCTTGAACAAGACCTTCCAGGGCCGGGGGGGCAAGCCCGCCACCGTGGCCCTGGAGGACCTGGACACCCGCATCGAGGACGGCCAGTTCGTCACGGTGGTCGGGCCCAGCGGTTGCGGCAAGACGACCCTGCTGAACGTGGTCGCGGGCTTCGAGGCCCCGAGCGCGGGGGAGATCCTCCTGGACGGGCAGCCGATCGCGGGGCCGGGGGCCGACCGCGCCGTCGTCTTCCAGCAGCCCTCCCTCTACCCCTGGCTGAACGTCTGGGAGAACGTCGCCTTCGGGTTGACCCTGCGCCACGGGCGCCGCGGCGTGGACCGGGCCGTGGTGGACGGCATGCTGGAGACGATGGGGCTGCAGGGCTTCGAGCGGCATGCCCCCTACGAGCTCTCCGGGGGGATGCAGCAGCGGGTCGCCATCGCCCGCGCCTTGGTCGTGCAGCCGAGGATCCTGCTGATGGACGAGCCCTTCGGGGCCCTGGATGCGCAGACCCGCGGCGACATGCAGACCTTCCTGCTGGCGCTCTGGCGCAAGATCCGCCCGACGGTGCTCTTCATCACCCACGATGTGGAGGAGGCCGTGCTGCTGGGTGACCGCGTCTTGGTCATGACGCCCCGACCCGGCCGGCTGGCCCGGGACCTGGCCATCGGGCTGCCGCGGCCACGGGCCTACGAGATGGTGCTGCTGGAGCGGTTCATCGGCTACAAGCGCGAGGTCCTCCAGATCCTGCGGCCCGACGGCGCGGGGGTGGCCGGCGCCCCGGTCTGAGGGG
>DAHWHV010000125.1 GCA_027335545.1 Clostridia bacterium | reverse complement strand
GGACGCCCTGTCGGCGACGCGCGCCGCGGTCGAGGAGGGCGCCGTGCCCGGGGGCGGCGTCACCTACGTCATGGTCCAGAAGGCGTTGGAGAAGGTCTCCAGCGCTGAGCGCGACGAGCAGACCGGCATCGACATCGTGCGCCGGGCCCTGGAGGCGCCGCTGTACAACATCGTCGAGAACGCCGGCCTGGACGGGGCCGTCGCGGTGGACAAGGTGCGGCAGCTGCCGGAGGGTCAGGGCTTTGACGCCATGACCATGGACTACGCCGACATGTACGCCAAGGGCATCATCGACCCGGCCAAGGTGACGCGCTCGGCGCTGCAGAACGCCGCGTCCATCGCGCTCATGGTCCTGGTCACCGAGGCCCTGATCGCGGACATCCCCGAGAAGGAGAAGCCCGGCAAGGGCGGACCCGGCGGCGGCATGCCCGACATGGACATGTAGGACGCACAGGCGGGCCCGGGCGTCAGCCCGGGCCCGCCCCATCCCCGCCCCCGCGTCCCAGCCCCGCGTCCCGCCTCCCCGCCGCGGGAGGCAGACCGGCCTTCCGCCACGCATGATGTGAGGCGGCGTGATGTCGCGCACGCACGCACCCGCGCTTGACGCAAAGTCCCTGCGCGCCAAGGGGCCTGACCCCCACCCCCCCGCGCCCCCCTGCCCACCCGCCTCACACACCAGCGCACACTCCCGCCATCCGGTCACACACCGTGCTCGCTACACGGTCACACAGCCCACCCACACCCGCGCCCCCTGGACCACTTGCCGCAGATCACGCTGGCCCACTTTTCGATGGACACGGGCACGCGGGCGGACTCCCTCTGCCTGGCACGGGGGGCTCCGCAGCACCGCGGCTGTGACGGGACCCCGGGCCCGCGAGGCCAGGGCCACGGCGGAGCCGCATCATAACCCCGGTTGGACGCTGGCGCTCCGAGCGCGTCCCACAGGTTCAGGCCTTGGTCAGCCCGATCCACTGCACCTGCCAATTCGTCGGCGCCTGGCTCTGGGGCTGCTCCAAGTCGATGCGGAAGCCGTAGATCTGGCCGGTGAACGAGGTGGTGCTGCCCGTGATCGGCACGGTCAGGGTGTGCCAGTGCCCGTCGGCGTTGACCCACAGGGGTGGGCTGAGCGCGGACGTCGTGATGGAGCCGCTCTGCCCCCAGTTGCCCGGGGCATACTCGCCGTTGCAGCAGAGCTTGGTGCCGCTGATGTCATTGGCCCAATACAGCTCGACCCAGTCGGTCGCCGAGGGGCCCGAGGGCTGCAGGCGGAGGCGCATGACCAGGTTGCCGACGGTCGCCCCCTGCAGCTTCATCTTGGTCAGGTTGGGTGACAGGATCCAGGCGTCAGGCCCGGTGACGTGGGCGTCCAGAACCCCACCCTTGAACGAGACGGAATCGGTGCTGCTGCTGGGCTTGGGGTAGTTGTTGGTCGGGGTCATGCCGTACACGGTCGATTGTGACCAGCCCAGCAGGCTCTTGGCGCTACTGAAGTTCCAGTACCCGACCATCCCCTTGGGGAGCGCCCCCGTCCCCTTGGCCCCCGTCTGGGCCGCTCCCGAACCGCACCCGGCCAGGAGCACCGCGAGGCACACCCCGGCCACCCAGCGCAACGCGATCGGCCACCGCACGCTCTCAGCCCCCCCTTGTCCTGCAGGCGCCCACACCTTGGTCGTGGGCCCCAGGCACCCAGCCATACTCCGTCCGTGGCGGTGATCCTGCCCGATCTCATGTGTCTCGATCCGAATGGGCCTGCCTGGACGCGCGTTCCCGGCCGTACTCTTCCGGGTGGCGTGGGAAATCGGTCCAGGCGCCCGGTCTCCCGCGCTGAGCCGAATCGCCGCAACCGGGCGGTCCAGCTCGCCCTCGGTTCGGCCGCCGGCTCGATGCACGAGGCCCTGGGCACCCACCTGGATCGAAGCTGAGGTCGATCGTACCGCCGAGGCCTTGGGAGCGGTCGCCGAAGCGGAAAGCACGAGGATGTCGGTGCGCAACGGGCAGTGGACCGGGGTGGCCCGAATGGCGATCGGCATCGGCGGGCGCACCTGCACGGCGTGGCCGGAGCGACCGGACTACGCTCGCCCCGGACGCGAGGCCGCGTCCCAGGGCCGGCGCTGAGGCCCTCGTGGGGCCGGCCATGATGGGCGGCGCCGCCGGCCCAAAGGACCTCGGGGCAGGAAACCGGCGCCAGTGGCAGAATCGAGCCGGCGGAGCGAGGGTTGCGGCGGCGCGTGGGTGCGCCGCGGGCCCCGCCCCCGGGGAGTGTCCGAGCGGGGCAGTCCGCGCGGGGTATTCCGCGCAGGGCAGTCCGAGGGAGGCAATCCGGGGGAGACAGTGGGGAGACAGTGGGGAGACAGTAAGGAGGCTGGCGGCGTGAATCGCGGGCAACTGATCGCCACCGTGGCGGTGGAGACCGGCCTGTCCAAGAAGGATGCCGAGCGTGCCGTCGAGGCCGTCTTCAGCGCGATCTGCGGAGCCTTGGTCCGCCAAGACCGGGTGTCCCTGGTCGGCTTCGGCAGCTTCGAGGTACGCGAGCGGGACGCCCGCAGCGGGCGCAATCCCCGCACGGGCCTGGCGCTGCGCATCGAGCGGCGGAAGACGCCGGTGTTCCGGGCTGGCAAGCCGCTCAAGAGCGCGGTGAACGGCTGAGGCGCGGGGGGCGGGGCCGCCCGCGCCTCAGCGGGCAGGGCTGGCCCCGAGGCGGCGGATGCACCCTTTGGGCCGGCGGGGCAGCGCCCCTGGGCTGGCCGGGCGGCCTCCCCTTGGGGCGGGGACCCGCTCCGGCCGTGCCGGCGGAGCTTGACCGCAGACCGCCGCTGCAGGCATGGTTGGGGAGGCATGTTGTCGGAGCAAGGTGGCGGGGGTGGCGCGTGGCGGCGTGCGGAGGCCCGGGGGCGGTGCCCGAGGCGGCGGCCCAACTCCCGGAGGGCGTCTCCGAGGTGCTGGTGAGCACGGCGGCCCTGGCCCGCCGCGTCCGGGAACTGGGGGGGGAGATCGGCCGGGCGTACGCCGGGCGGCCCCTGCACTTGGTGTGCGTGTTGCGCGGTGCCGTGGTCTTTCTGGCCGATCTGGCGCGGGCCATCCCGCTGCCGGATGTCACCTTCGACTTCCTGGCCATCTCCAGCTATGGGCGTTCGACGGACACCTCCGGGGTCGTCCGAATCGTCAAGGACCTTGATGAACCAGTGGTCGGCCGCCACGTGCTGGTGGTGGAGGACATCGTCGACACGGGCCTCACCCTGGCCTACCTGCGCGAACACATCGCGGCGCGGCGCCCGGCGAGCCTGGCCGTTGCCGCCATGCTGGACAAGCCCGGCCGCCGCCAGGTCGACGTCCCGGTCGAGTACATCGGCTTTCGCATCCCCGACCGCTTTGCGGTGGGCTACGGGCTCGACCACGCCGGCCGGCACCGCCACCTGCCCTACGTGGCCGCCCTGGAGCGATAACCGGCCGCCCGGGCCCCGTGCCGCGCCCCTCGCGCGGGCGGCTCCGCAGACACCCAGATGCCGCGTGGCCCGAAGTTCGCCTGTCGCCTATCGCCCCGCCTGGGGCAAATCTGAGGCCGAAAGGGGCGAAAGCCTGGTCGGGCGGGCGTGTGGACGACCGAGAGATCGGTTTGTGCACATTCTTCCAACCAGGATCCATGCCAACGGAAGCCGCGCCCACCTCCGAGCAGGTCGCCGTCCTGGACTTCGGGGCGCAGTACTCGCAACTGATCGCCCGCTGCGTGCGCGAATGCAACGTCTTCTGTGAGGTCCTGCCCGGGGACACGCCGGTGGAGCGCCTCCGCCGCGAGGGCTTCGGCGCGGTCATCCTCAGCGGGGGCCCGGCCAGCGTCTATGACCCCGGCGCGCCGCGCCCCGACCCCGCCATCTGGACCGCCGGGCTGCCCCTGCTCGGGATCTGCTACGGGCAGCAGTTGCTCGCCCAGGCTCTGGGCGGGGTGGTGGAACGGGCGCCGCAGGCCGAGTACGGGGCGGCTGATCTGGAGGTCGCCGCCGCGGAGGGGGTGCTGGCGGGATTCCCGGGGCGCACCACCGTCTGGATGAGCCACGGCGACCTGGTCCTGGCCGCGCCGCCGGGCTTCGCCACCCTGGCCCGCACGGCCGCGACGCCGGTCGCGGCCATGGGGGATGAACGGCGGCGCATCTACGGGGTGCAATTCCACCCCGAGGTGGCCCACACGCCGCTGGGCCTGCAGGTCCTCCGCAACTTCCTGCACGGCGTCTGCGGCCTGCGGGGGTCCTGGAGCATGCGCGGCTACGTCGATACGGCCGTGGAGGCCGTCCGCCAGCAGTGCGGGGATGGCCGCGCCGTCGTCGCCCTCTCGGGCGGGGTGGACAGCGCCGTGGCGGCGGCCCTGGTCCACCGGGCCCTTGGTGCGCGCCTGACGGCGATCTTCGTGGACCACGGCCTGCTGCGGGCGGGCGAGGCCGAGGAGGTGGCCACCGCCTTCACCTCCTCCTTCCCGGGCTTGCGCTTCATCCACGTGCGCGCCGCGGCGCGCTTCCTCGGCGCCCTGCGGGGCGTGGCGGACCCGGAGCGCAAGCGCCGGACCATCGGCCTGGAGTTCATCCGCGTCTTCGAGGAGGAGGCCGCCCGGCTCGGGCCCGTCGACTTCCTGGTCCAGGGCACCATCTACCCTGACGTGATCGAGAGCGGAGGCACGGCCGGTTCCAAGGCGGCCGTGATCAAGACCCACCACAACGTGGGCGGTCTGCCTGCCGATATGGCGCTGCGGCTGGTGGAGCCGCTGCGTCCGCTCTTCAAGTACGAGGTGCGCCAACTCGGGGCGCAGCTGGGCCTGCCGGAGGGGCTCCTGTGGCGCCAACCGTTCCCGGGGCCGGGTCTGGCGATCCGCATCCTGGGCGAGGTGACCCCCGAGCGCCTGGAGACCGTGCGGCAGGCGGACGCCATCGTCCGGGAGGAGCTGGGGCCGCACGGTCTGGGCCGGGACATCTGGCAGGCCTTCGCCGTGCTCACCGACGCCCGGACCGTCGGCGTGATGGGGGACCTGCGGACCTATGGCCACCTCGTCGCCGTGCGGGCCGTCGTCAGCCGGGACGCCATGACCGCCGACTGGGCGCGCCTGCCGGCCGAGGTCCTGGCCCGGATCAGCGCCCGCATCGTCGGCGAGGTCGCGGGCGTCAACCGGGTCGTCTACGACATCACCAGCAAGCCCCCCGCCACCATCGAGTGGGAGTGAGGCGCAGGGGCTCACCCGTCCACTATACCCAACCCCGCGTCTCGCGCGTTCGCGCGTGTTCACGCCGGCCTCCCGCAGGATCACGCGCAACGCGCCCCGCGCGATGCGCCCCCCGGCCGGGGCCGCCCCCGGCCGGCAGCGCCCCAAGCGCCTCCGCCGCCCACGTGCCCACGGTCGCCCACGGCCCCCGTGGAGACGGGACCCCGGGCCGTGCGGTATGATGGGCCGTCGCGGCGCGCGGGCCCGGTCGGGGCCGCGCGCGCTTCGTCTTGGGACGGCGCCGCAGGCGGCCGTCGGGGGGGTGCAGGCCCGGGTGATCCCGCGCTACAGCCGGCCGGCCATGGCCGCGATTTGGGACGAGCAACGCCGCCTGGAGCTCTGGCTCGAGGTGGAGCTGTTGGCGGTCGAGGGCTGGGCGGCCCTGGGCCGGGTACCGGCGGCGGACGCGGCGCAGGTGCGCGCCGCGGCGCGCCTGGACCGGGCGCGCATCGCCGAACTGGAGGCCCGTACCGGGCATGACTTGGCCTCGTTCGTCCAGGCCGTGGCCGAGACGGCCGGTCCGGCCGGGCGCTGGCTGCACTTCGGGCTGACCAGCAACGACGTGGTGGACACCGCCCTCTGCGCCCAGTTGACGGCGGCCACCGACCTCCTGCTGGCCGACGTGGACGAGCTGCTGACCGCCGTGGCGACGCAGGCGCGGCGGCACGCCGCCCTGCCGGCGATCGGGCGCACCCACGGCGTGCACGCCGAGCCGATCACCTTCGGGTTGAAGCTCGGGCGCTGGCACGCGGAGTTGCGGCGTGCGCGGCGGCGGCTGGAGGAGGCCCGGCGGGAGGTGGCGGTCGGCAAGCTCTCCGGCCCGGTCGGCACCTACGCCGGCTGCGACCCGCGCGTGGAGGGGTACGTGTGCGCGCGGCTCGGGCTGGAGCCGGCGGAGGGTGCGACGCAGATCGTGCCGCGGGACCGGCACGCGGCGTGGCTCTGCGCGCTGGCCGTGGTCGGCGGCACCCTGGAGTACATCGCCACGGAGATCCGCGGCCTGCAGCGCACCGAGGTGCGCGAGGTCGAGGAGCCGTTCCGCGCGGGGCAGAAGGGGAGCAGCTCCATGCCCCACAAGCGCAACCCGGAGAAATGCGAGCGCATCTGCGGCCTGGCCCGCCTGCTGCGCGGCTTCGCGGCCACGGCCCTGCAGGACCAGGCCCTCTGGCACGAGAGGGACATCTCGCACTCCTCGGTCGAGCGGGTCATCCTGCCCGACGCCGCCCTGGCCCTGGACTACATGCTGGGGCTAGCGGTCGGCATCACCGCCGATTTGCACGTCTACCCGGCGGCGATGGCCGCCAACCTCGCCCAGACACGGGGCCTGTGGGCCTCCGGGCAGGTGCTCCTGGCCCTGATCGGAGCCGGCCTCGACCGCGAAGAGGCGTACCGCCTCGTGCAGGGGCACGCCCTGGCCGCCTGGGAGGAGTCGTCCGGGCCGAGCTTCCAGGACCGCCTGACGGCGGATGCGCGCATCGCCGGGGCGCTCCCGGACGGGGCCCTGGCCGCCTGCTTCGACCTGGGGCAGCAACTGCGACACGTGCCCGGTATCCTGGAGCGCCTCGGGCTGGGTCCCGCGCCCGAGGGCACGATGCGCTCGGGCTGAGGCATCTCCCGGTGGGGCAGGCGGAAGGGTTGCGGGCGCCGGACCCGGCGTGCCGCGTGTTGGGGGGGGCCTGTGTGCCGCTGTTCACGGCCGAATTGGAGATCCATCTCAAGCCCGGCGCCCTGGATCCGCAGGGCCAGGCGGTGGCTGCGGGTCTGCGCGCCCTGGGCCATGCGGGTGTGACCGGGGTCCGCGTCGGCAAGCACCTCCGGTTGGGGGTGGAGGCCGCAGACGAGGCGGCGGCCGGCGCCGAGGTGCGGCGCATGTGTGATGAGCTGCTGGCCAATCCCGTCATGGAGACGTTCTCCTACCGGGTGCTCCCGGCGGACGCCGCCACGCCCCGCTCCTAGGGGGCTCGGGCGTGCCCTGCGCCCGCCCGAGCCCCGGCCCCGAGCCCCGGCCCCGAGGCCCAAGGAGGTGCGGGATGCGCGCCGCGGTCATCGTCTTTCCCGGCAGCAACTGCGACCGTGACGCCGCCTGGGCCTGGGAACAGGTGGCCGGCGTGCCGGCGCAGTGCCTCTGGCACGACACGGCGGGCCTCTCCGGGGTGGAGGCCGTCATCCTGCCCGGGGGCTTCGCCTACGGCGACTACCTGCGCTGCGGCGCCCTCTGCCGCTTCTCGCCGGCCATGCGGGCCGTGGTGGCGGCGGCCGGTCGCGGCCTGCCCGTCCTCGGCATCTGCAACGGCTTCCAGATCCTCTGTGAGGCCGGCCTCCTACCCGGGGCGCTGACCCGCAATCGCGGCCTGGCCTTCCGTTGTGAGACGGTGCACCTGCGCGTGGAGAACGCCGACACGGCCTGGAGCGCCGCCTGCCCGGTCGGCGCGGCCCTGGCCCTGCCGATCGCCCACGGCGAGGGCTGCTACTGGCTGCCGGACGACGACCTCGCGGCCCTGCGGGCGCGGGGCGGGGTGGTCTTCCGTTACTGCGGCCCGGATGGCCGGCCGGCCGCCGGGTCCAACCCCAACGGCTCGCTGGACGACATCGCCGGGGTGGCCAACGCGGCGGGGAACGTGGTCGGCCTGATGCCCCACCCCGAGCGGGCCGTGGAGGCGCTGCTGGGCGGCGACGACGGGGCGTGCGTCCTGCGCTCGGTGCTGCAGTGGGCCGCGAGGGGGGAGAGGCGCCATGCCTGAGGCCTCCGTACGGCCCGGTGGCGCGGCGGTGGCCGAGCCCTGGTCCGCGGTCGGACTGACCCCGGAGGAGTACCGGAACATCACCGCCCGGCTGGGGCGGGAGCCCTCGGTGCTCGAACTCGGGCTCTTCGGGGCCATGTGGTCGGAGCACTGCTCCTACAAGTCGTCGCGGGCCTACCTCGGTCGCCTGCCCAGCGACGCCCCCCAGGTCCTGGTCGGCCCGGGGGAGAACGCCGGGGTGCTCGACCTCGGCGGCGGCCATGCGGTGGCCCTGCGCATGGAGTCGCACAACCACCCCTCCGCGGTGGAGCCGTTTCAGGGCGCGGCCACCGGCGTGGGCGGCATCCTGCGGGACATCTTCACGATGGGCGCCCGGCCGGTGGCCCTGCTGGACGGGCTGCGCTTCGGCCCACCGGCCACGGCCCGCAACCGCTACCTGGCCGTCGGCGTCACCGCCGGGATCGCCCACTACGGCAACTGCACCGGCGTGCCCACCGTCGGCGGCGAGACGACCTTCGACCCGGTCTACGGGGAGAATCCGCTGGTCAACGTGATGTGCGTCGGCTACCTGGAGCGGGCGCACCTGCAGCGGGGAGCCGCCCCGGGCCCGGGCAACCGCCTGCTGCTGATCGGCAACCGCACCGGCCGCGACGGCATCCACGGGGCGAGCCTGCTGGCCTCGCAGGGCTTCCGTGAGAGCGCCGGGGGGTTGCGCCCGGCGGTGCAGGTCGGGGATCCCTTCGTGGGTAAGCTCCTGATCGAGGCGTGCCTGGAGTTGGCCGCCTCCGGGCGCGTCCGGGGGCTCAACGACCTCGGCGCGGCCGGGCTCACCTCGGCCGCGGCGGAGACGGCGGGTCGGGCCGGCACCGGGGTGCTGCTGGACCTCGACCAGGTGCCCTGCCGCGAGGAGGGGATGTCCCCCTATGAGATCATGCTCTCGGAGTCGCAGGAGCGCATGCTGCTGATCGCCGCGCCCGAAGACGAGGCCTACGTGCTGGGGGTCTGCCGCCGCTGGGGGCTGCAGGCGGCGAGCGTCGGCACGGTTACGGCGGACGGACGCCTGCGGGTGATGGCCGGGGGCGAGGTGCAGGCCGACGTCCCGGCGGCGCACCTCAGCCACGGGGCACCGCGGTACCGTCGCCCGGCCCGCCGCCCGGCGCGGCCACGCCCCTTCGTGCCGGACGGGGCCGGGCAGCCGGACCTGCGGCCGGAGGAGGCGCGCGCGGCCGCGCTCCAGCTCCTGCGCCTGCCCACCCTGGCCAGCAAGCGCTGGCTGTACCGGCAGTACGACCACCAGGTGCAGACCAACACCGTCCTGCCCCCGGGGCGGGGCGACGCGGCCGTCTTGCGCCACCGTCCGACCGGCGCCGGCATCGCGGTATCCCTGGACATGGAGGGGCGGGTCTGCGCCCTGGATCCCTTCACCGGCGCGGCGCGCCTGGTGGCCGAGGGGGCGCGCAACGTCGCCTGCGCCGGCGGGCGGCCCTACGGCCTGACCAACTGCCTGAACTTCGCGAGCCCCGAGGACCCCGGCGTGATGGGGGCCTTCATCCGCACGGTCGACGGCCTGGCCGCCGCGTGCCGGCGGCTGCGCATCCCCGTCACGGGCGGCAACGTGAGCTTCTACAACGAAACCGGGCCCGGCGGGGGCCAGCGCATCCACCCGACCCCGGCCGTCGGCATGCTGGGGGTGCTGCCGCGGGCGGCCGACGCCCGGGGCAGCGGGGCCGTGGAGGTCGGGCACGCCCTGTTCGCACTGGGGAGCCTGGCCCACTGTCGCCTGGACGGCTCCGAGTATCAGGCCTGGCGCTGGGGTCTGTCCGCGGGGGCCCCACTCCCGGTGCGCTGGGCGGAGGAGGAGGCCCTGCAGCGCCTCCTGGCGGGGGACTGCGCCGTGCCGCTGGCCTCGGCCCACGACGTGGCGGCGGGCGGCCTGCTGGTGGCCCTGGCGGAGGTCGTGCTGACGGCCGCCCGCCCCGGGTTGGGTCTGGAGGTCGCCCTGCCCCGCCCCAGGGGGCGGGGGCAGGCCGCGCGGCTGGACAACCTGCTCTTCGGGGAGGGGCCGGGGCGCGTCCTGGTGACGGTGGGCGACGACGGCGCGCGGCTGCAGCACGCCTGCGCGGAGCTGGGCCTGGGTTGCCGTCGCCTCGGGCACGTCACGGCCGGCGGCGGCCTGACGGTGGCGCTGGGGGCGCGGCCGCTCCTGCAGCTGGCCGCGCGGGAGCTGGCCGCCTGGGAGGAGGTCCTGCCTGCATGCCTGGAGTAGGGACGCCAACGCCCCTGGAGGAGCCCACGCCTATGGCGAGTCCCGTGGCCCGGGGCGCGGGGGTGTGTGCCGCGCGGCCCGGCGGCCCGGCGCCGGTCGGCGGCGGGCGCGGGGCCGCGGCCCCAGGGG
>DAHWHV010000124.1 GCA_027335545.1 Clostridia bacterium | reverse complement strand
GCTTGGAGGTGACCCTGTGGACTATCGAAGCGCCGGGGTGGACATCGACGCCCACGCGGCCCTGGTGGCGCGCTTCGGCGGCCTGGCCGCCGCAACGGCCCGCGCCGGGGTGATCGGCGGCCTGGGGCTGTTTGCGGGCTCCTTCGCGCTTGGGGAGGGGGCCAACGCCCCCGTGCTCGTGGCCAGCACCGACTCGGTCGGCACGAAGGTGCTGCTGGCGGCGGCCTGCGGGCGGCAAGAGGTCCTCGGGCGCGATGTCGTCATCCACTGCGCGAATGACGTGGCGACGACGGGCGCGGCGCCGCTGTTCTTCCTGGACTACCTGGCCGTCCACCATCTGGAGGAGGCGGCCGCCCTGGCGATCGTCGGCGGCATCGCCGCGGCGTGTCGCGAGGCCGGGTGCGCCCTGCTCGGGGGCGAGACGGCGCAGTTGCCCGACCTGTACCGGCCCGAGGCGCTGGATGTGGCCGGGACCATGGTGGGGCTGGTGGAGCGGGCGCGCCTGGTCCAGCCCGCCCCCGCCGCCGGCGACCTGGTCCTCGGCCTACCCAGCAGCGGGCTGCAGACCAACGGCTTCTCCCTGGTCCGCCGCATCCTGGAGGCGACCGGGACGGACCCGGCGTCCCACGCCGAGTTGCTGCTGGCCCCCTCGGCCCTGTACAGCGGGACGGTCGCGCGCCTGCTGCGGGAGCGGGCCGCCCTGCACGGGCTGGCCCACATCACCGGGGGCGGGCTGGCGGGGAATCTCCACCGCGTCCTGGGCGACCGGGTGGACGCGGTCCTGGACCCCTCGGCCTGGACCCGCCCGCCCGTCTTCCCCTGGCTGCAGTCCCTGGGCGGGGTCTCCGAGGAGGAGATGCGGCGCGTCTTCAACCTCGGGGTGGGCTTCTGTCTGGTGGTGCCGGCCTCCGAGGCGGACGCCGTCCGCCGCGTCGTGCCAGAGGCGC
Source organism: Clostridia bacterium (assembly GCA_027335545.1). The sequence continues at coordinate 5,083 of DAHWHV010000124.1, read as the reverse complement.
GGACGATCGGCGCCCTCCGGCCGGGGGCGGGGCAGGTGCGATTCTCTTGACCGAGGCGTCTCCCGGGGCCGCCCTCGCCCGGGTGGAGCCCCTGCCCCTGGCCGTGTTGGTTTCCGGGAGCGGGAGCAACCTGCAGGCGATTCTGGACGCCTGCGCGCACGGGGGCCTGCCGGCCCGGGTGTGCCTGGCCCTGGCGGATCGTCCCGGCTGCCTGGCCCTGGAGCGCGCCAGCCGGGCGGGGGTGGCCACGCGGCTGTTGCGGCCGCGGGACTGGCCCGGGCGTGCGGCCTTCGATCGGGCCGCGGCCGAGGCCTGCCTGGCCGCGGGGGCGCGCCTGGTCGTGTTGGCGGGGTTCATGCGCCTGCTCGGGCCGGCCTTCCTGCGGGTCTGGCAGGGCCGCTGTCTCAACGTGCACCCTTCGCTGCTCCCCGCGTTCCCGGGTCTGGACGCCCCGGCCCAGGCCCTGGCCTACGGGGCGCGCGTCTCCGGTTGCACGGTGCACTTCGTGGACGCGGGGACGGACAGCGGCCCCATCGTGCTGCAGGAGGCCGTGCCGGTGCGGCCGGAGGACACCCCGCAGACCCTGCACCGGCGCATCCAGGCCCTGGAGTGGCGCTTGCTGCCAGAGGCCATCGCGCTCTTCGCGGCCGGCCGCCTCTGCCTGGAGGGCCGGCGCGTGCGTATCCTGGAAGGGGCGGAGACATGCCCAGGGCACTGATCTCGGTCGCGGACAAGGCGGGGCTTGTGCCGTTCGCGCGCGGCCTCGTCGAGCTGGGGTGGGTCCTCTACGCCTCCGGCGGGACCCACCAGGCCCTGGTCGAGGCCGGCATCGCGGCGCAGACCGTCGAGGCGCTCGGCGGGCTCCCCGAGCTGCTGGGGGGCCGGGTCAAGACGCTGCAGGTCCAGATCCATGCGGCCATCCTCGCCCGGCCCGACCGGCCGGAGGATGTGGAGGACCTGGCCCGTTGCGGGGCCGAACCCTTCGGCCTGGTCTGCGCCAACCTCTACCCGTTCCGCCAGCGCCCCGGGATCGAGACCATCGACATCGGTGGGGTGGCGTTGCTGCGGGCCGCGGCCAAAAACCACGAGCACGTGGTGGTGGTCTGCGACCCCGCCGACTACGACCGAGTCCTGCTCGGGCTGCGCGCGGAGGCCTTCCCCGCCGGCGAGCGCCGGGCCCTGGCCCTGCGCGCCTTCCGCTATACGGCGACCTACGACGCCGCCATCGCCGCGCACCTGGCGGGCGGGGGGCCGTTGGCGGACCTGCCGGCGGGGGAGGAGGCCGCCTTCCCCGGGGAGCTGCCGCTGGGCTTCGTGCGGGCCAAGGGCCTGCGCTACGGGGAGAACCCCCACCAGCGGGCGGCCCTCTATGCCGATGCCCTGCCCGGGGAGGCCTCGCTCCTGGAGAGCCGGCAACTGCAGGGCAAGGAGCTTACCTACAACAACCTCCTGGACGCCGACGCGGCCTGGGACCTTGTCTGGCGCTTCCCGCAGCCGGCCGCCGTGGCCGTCAAGCACGCCGGGCCCTGCGGCGTGGCCCTGGGCCGCGCCGCCGCGGACGCCTTCGCCCGGGCCCGGGCCTGCGACCCGGTGAGCATCTTCGGGGGGGTCGTGGCCTGGAACCGGCCGCTGGACGCCGAGGCCGTCGCCCTGCTCGGCGACCTGTTCCTGGAGGTGCTGGTGGCCCCCGAGGTGACGGCGGAGGCCGCCGCGGCGCTGAAGGCCAAGAAGAACCTGCGCGTCCTGGTCTGCCCGGCGCCGCGCGCCGACCGCCCGCCGGACTACCGGCTGCGCCGCATCTCCGGGGGGGTGCTGGTGCAAGAGGAGGATCGCGTGAACGCGGAGCCGTCGCGCTGGTCGGTGGTGACCAAGCGTGCCCCCACGGCCCAGGAGCTGCGCGACCTGGCCTTCGCCTGGCAGGTGGTGCGCTCGGTCGCCAGCAACGCCGTGGTGGTGGCCCGGGACGGCCAGACGGTGGGGATCGGCGGCGGGCAACCGAACCGCATCGACCCGGCGCGGGCTGCCCTGACCCAGGCGGGCGAGCAGGCCCGGGGGGCCGTGCTGACCTCGGACGGCTTCTTCCCCTTCCCGGACGTCGCCGAGGCTGCGATCGCCGCGGGCGTCGCGGCGATCGCCCAGCCGGGGGGGGCCATCCGCGACCCGGCCTCGGTGGCCGCCTGCGACGCGGCGGGGGCCGCCATGGTCTTCACGGGCCGGCGGCACTTCCGGCACTAGGCGGACGCCGCCAAAGCCCCTTTGGCGGCCCCGGCCTCCGGCCCCGGCCCCGGCCCCCCGCCCCGGCTCCGGCCCCGGCCTCCGAGGAGGGAATGCGTGTGCGCGTGCTGGTGATCGGCTCCGGGGCCCGCGAACACGCCCTGTGTTGGCGGTTGCGCGAGTGTGCCTCCGTGGAGGAGGTGTTGGCGGCCCCGGGCAGTCCCGGCATGGCCGGCGTCGCCCGCTGCCTGGCCGTGGCGGCCGAGGCGCCCGAGCTGTTGGCGGTCATCGCCGCCGAGCGGGTGGATCTGGTCGTCATCGGACCCGAGGCGCCGCTGGTCGCCGGGCTGGCGGACCGGCTGCGCGCCGGGGGGGCGGCGGTGCTCGGGCCCTCCGCCGCCGCGGCGGAGATCGAGGGGAGCAAGGCCTGGGCGATGGCCTTCTGCCACCGGCACGGCCTGCCGGCGCCGCGGGCGGTGCGCTGCGCCGACCGGCGGGCAGCGCTGGCGGAGTTGGCCGACTGGCCGCTGCCGGTCGTGGTCAAGGCGGACGGGCTCATGGCCGGCAAGGGGGTGGTCGTGGCGGCCACGCGGCCGGAGGCGGTGGGCGCGGTGGAGGCCCTCTCCGCCGCCGGTCCGGTCGTCCTCGAGGAGTTCCTGGAGGGTCGGGAGGTGTCGGCGTTCGCCCTGTGCGACGGGCGGCACGCCGCCTGCTACGGGGTGGCCCGGGACCACAAGCGCCTGCTGGACGGCCAGCGCGGCCCCATGACCGGCGGGATGGGGGCCTTCTGCCCCGTGCCGGACGTGACCCCCCGCGAGGAGGCGGACATCCGGGCCCTACTGGGCCGGGCCGTCGCGGGCCTGGCGGCGGAGGGCCGGCCGTTCGTCGGCTTCCTCTTCGCCGGGCTGATGCTGACGGCCGCGGGGCCGTGCGTCCTGGAGTTCAACTGCCGCTTCGGCGACCCAGAGGCGCAATCCCTCCTGCCGCTGTTGGACGGGGATGTGGCGCAGCAGTGGCTGCGCGCCGCCCGCGGCGAACTCGGCCCCGACGAGCAGGTCCGCTGGCGTCCGGGGGCCGCGTTCGGCGTGGTCCTGGCCAGCCCGGGCTACCCGGAGGCCCCGCAACCCGGCCAGGTGGTCCCGGGCCTGGGCGGGGACGGCCGGGGACCCGGGGGGGCCCTGGTCTTCCACGCCGCCCTGCGGCGGCGGGCGGACGGCGCCTGGGTCACCGCCGGCGGGCGCGTCCTCACCGTGGTCGGCCGCGGGGCGGATCTCCCCGCGGCCCGGCGCGACGCCTACGAGGCGGCCTCGGCGCTGCGCTTCGTCGGGGCGCAGTGGCGGACGGACATGGGCGGAGGGGTACCCCAGGCCTGAGGGGGTCGCCCGCCGCGGGGCCCGCTCCCGGTGCGGGGTGGGCGCCAACCGGGGCGCCTTCCCTGGGGCACCGGGCCCCACGGGCGAGGCGCGGGGACCGTTCAGGCCCGGCGCCTCGCCCGCAGGATCAGGGCCGCCGCGACCACGACGGCGACGGCCAGGGCGACCACCGTGTAGCGCTGGAACCAGGGGACCAGGGCGTGCCAGTGGGCGCCGAGCTGATACCCGGCGATGGCCAGGACGGCCGACCACAGCGCGGAGCCCAGGAGCGTGTAGGCGGTGAAGCGGCCCGCGGGCATGCCGGCCGCACCGGCGGGGAAGGAGATGTACGTCCGGATCAGGGGCAGGAGGCGGCCGAAGAAGACGGCCCGGTCCCCGTAGCGCTGAAACCACTGGTGCGCCTGTTCCCAGTGCCGCCGGTTCAGGAGCCGGCCGCCCCGCCAGGTCACCCCCAGGGCCGCGCCGATGCCGTAGGCGATCCAGGAACCGAGGAGGTTCCCCGCCGTCCCGGCGGCGATCACCGTCGCCACGCCGGCGGGGCTGTGCCTGCCCAAAGCGCCCAGGGGCAGCAGGACCTCGCTGGGGATCGGGACCCCTGCGCTCTCCAGGGTCATACCGACGAAGACACCGGCAACGCCATAGCGGGAGACCAGGTGACCCGACAGGGTGGTCAGAGCGGCGAGCAGGCTCAGTGGGGGGTCTCTCCCTTCAGCCCTTGCCGGGCCTGCTGTAGCGGCGGAGCAGTTCGGGCGCGCTCATCCAACTCTCTGCGGCGACCCGCGGGTGCTCGGTGCTGAGCGCCCCCGGGCGGAAGGCGCGCCGCACCAGGTGCTGCCATGCGCCCAGTGCCACGCGGCGCAGGCCCGGGGGCAGCGGCCGTACCCAGAACCCGAAGCGCGGGGCCGCCTCGGCCAGGGCGGAGGCCGCGTAGACGGGGGCCCAGGGGAGCGTCCCCGCCTGCATCGCGGCCGCCAGGGCGGAGAGATCCGCGCGGAAGTCCCGGATGACCCCCCAGGTGACGCGCTGCGCGTCGGAGCCCTCGCGCCGGACGATGCGGCGGTTCCAGAGATGGATCTCGCAGACGAGGTCGCCCCGACGGACGGGAGGCCCCCCAGGCAGGTCCAGCGTCGGGCCGCGGTGGCGGTGGAAGGAGACCATGAGGGCCCCGCGCGACGCGGGAATCGGGCGGGTCCGCGACGCCCAGACGTACAGCCGGTCCGCCGCGCCGATGATCCAGCGCCAGCGACCCGCGGGGTACCCGCCGGGCACGGGGCCGAGCCGTTCCCGGGGGGCTGGCGCCGGCACCTGCATTCCCCCTGCTTCCGTCCTGGAGCCGGCGCTCGGGCCGGCCCTGCGCCCACGGCCGGTCCGGCTGCGCGGGTACCGGGCCCCGGCCCCAGGGGCACTCCCAGCCGGGCGGCGGGGGGGTGGGCGATGCCGCCATTGTAGCGCGCCCCGGGCGGGGAGGCCACGGGCGCCGGGCGGGGGCGCGGGCG
>DAHWHV010000120.1 GCA_027335545.1 Clostridia bacterium | reverse complement strand
CGCGCCGGACCCCACCCCGGCCTCCGACCGACGCGCCAGCGCCCGGTCCCCGTGCGGCCTTCGCCTCAGGGCGTCCCCGCGGTCCCCAGCAGCCGGGACACCTGCGGCATGTCCTTGTCGCCCCGCCCGGAGACGCAGAGGACGACCACGGCCCCCGCGGGCAGGCCCGCGCAGATCTCCCCCAGCGCGCCCAGGGCGTGGGCGGACTCCAGCGCCGGGATGATCCCCTCGGTCTCGGCGAGCAGGCGCATGCCCTCCAGGGCGGCGGCGTCGGTGCAGGCCAGGTACGTGGCCCGCCCGCTGTCGCGCAGTTGGCTGTGCTCCGGGCCCACCCCAGGGTAGTCCAGACCGGCCGAGATGGAGTGGGCGCTGGCGACCTGGCCGTCCTCGTCCTGCAGCACGTAGGAAAGGGAGCCGTGCAGCACCCCGGGCCGGCCGGCCGTCAGGCTGGCGGCGTGCAGGCCCGTGGAGAGCCCGCGGCCCGCCGCCTCCACCCCGAACAGGCGCACCTCGGGGTCGCCGAGCAGGGGGGCGAAGAGGCCGATGGCGTTGCTGCCCCCGCCCACACAGGCCACCGCGGCGTCGGGGAGCCGCCCCTCCGCCTCCAGCACCTGGGCCCGGGCCTCGCGCCCGATGACCGCCTGCAGCTCGCGCACGATCCAGGGGTAGGGGTGCATGCCGGCCGCCGTACCGAGGATGTAGTGGGTGGTCTCCACCTGCGTCACCCAGTCGCGGATGGCCTCGTTCAGGGCGTCCTTGAGCGTCGCCGTGCCGGCGTCGACGCGCACGACCTCGCTGCCCAGCAGCCGCATGCGGAAGACGTTGAGGGCCTGGCGCTCCATGTCCTCGGCGCCCATGTAGACGCGGCAGGAGAGCCCGAAGAGCGCGGCGGCCGTCGCCGTGGCCACGCCGTGCTGGCCGGCGCCCGTCTCGGCGATCACCCGCCGCTTGCCCATGCGCCGGCAGAGCAGCCCCTGGCCCAGGGCGTTGTTGATCTTGTGCGCCCCCGTGTGGCAGAGGTCCTCGCGCTTGAGGTAGACGCGCACGCCGCGCCCCAGCCGCTCCGAGAGGCGGGCGGCCGGCCAGAGCGGCGTCGGCCGGCCCACGTAGTCGCGCAGCAGGCGGTCCATCTCGGCGTGGTAGGCCGGGTCGTCCAGGGCGGCCGCGAAGGCCGTCTCCAGCTCGGCCAGGGCCGGCATCACTGTCTCCGGCACGTACTGACCGCCGTACGGGCCGAAGCGCCCCAGGGCATCCGGACCAGCGGCGCGGGACTCCGTCGCGGAGACCATCCCCTGCACCCCCACCCTACCGCTCACGCAGCGCCGCCTCTCCCGCCGCGTCGCGGAGGGCGCTGCCCTCCTCCCAGCGGCGCACGGCCTCGCAGAAGAGGCTGATGCGGCTGGGGTCCTTGTGCCCGTCCACCTCGACCCCGCTGCTCACATCCACCCCGAAGGGCCGGGCGGCGTCGCAGGCCCCCGCCACATTCGCCGGGTTCAGCCCGCCCCCGAGCAGTAGCGGCGCCTGGAGGTCCAGGCCGCAGGCGCGCGACCAGTCCCAGGGGGTTCCGGAGCCACCGGAGCGGCCGGCGTGGGGTTCGACCAGGATCCAGTCGGCCGCCACCGGCGTCGCCGTACCGAGGCTCCAGGCGCGGATCAGCGGGAAGTCGGCGCGCAGGGCGGCGCAGTACGCCTCGGACTCCCGCCCGTGCAGTTGCACCGCGTCGCAGCCAATCGCCAGGGCGGCGGCCCGCACCTCCTCCAGCGACTGGTCGAGGAAGACGCCGACGGCCAGCACGCCCGCCGGCACGGCCTGGCGCAACCGAGCCGCCTCCTCCACCTCCAGCGAACGGCGGTGGCCCGGGGCGAGGATCATGCCGACGGCATCGGCCCCCGCACGAGCCGCGGCCGTGACGTCCTGGGGCCGCCGGCAGCCGCAGATCTTGATGAACATGGGCGCCCCTCCTTCATGGTCGGGGCCATGGTCGCCGCAAGCGGCCCGTCCCCCCGGGTCGCCGGCCGGGCATCCCCCGCGCCTGGCCCGGGCGCCGCCCTCCCCGCCCCTGGACGGCGCGGCGGCCAGCGGCGA
>DAHWHV010000118.1 GCA_027335545.1 Clostridia bacterium | reverse complement strand
CGGGAGTCCACACCCTGATCGCCGGCGCCCAGGGCCTCGCCGCGGCGCTCCTGGCCACGCGCACCGCCTGGGACGCGTTCCAACTGGCCACGCTGCGCAACGAGGGGGCACCGACCGACCCGGGCGCGCTGGTCAAGCGCGTGGCCCTGACGGCGGCGGCGATCGCGGCGGGCCCGTGGGTGGCCGAGGAGGCGCTGCTGTTCGGCAACGACCTGGCCCAGGCGGTGGCGCACGCGGGCTTCCAGACGGGCCTGGGGGGCATCGGCGGCCAACTCCGGACCCTGGAGGGCGCCTCGCTCTTCACGCCGGTCCTGGTCCTCTGCGGCGTGGTCCTGGTTATCCTCTGCTTCCTGCAGGCCATCGTCCGCAGCATCGAGATCGCGCTCGCCGCGATCGTCAGCCCCGTCATGGCCCTGGGCTTCATGAGCGGGGGCGGGACGGCGGATGTCTGGTGGCGCGAACTCCTGGTCATCGCCAGCGCCCAGGGCATCCAACTCCTGCTGCTGTACCTGGCGGCCGCGCTGCTGACGGTACCGCCGCCGGGCCTCCCCCTGATCCTGCAGCCCTGCTTCTTCGTCGGCGCCTGCTGGGTCGCCTGGCGCACGCCGCACGTCCTGCGGCAGTATGCCTACCACACCGGGGCCGGGTCGGCCGCCGGCGCCGCCGGCAACGCCGGCGTGCGCCTGCTGCTGGCCAAGCTGCCTTTCTGAGAGCGGGGGTGGGTCCGTGAAGGAGTATCTGGTGCCCCGCGCGGTGCGGGCACGCTTCGAGTTCGCCCCGGGCTGGGGGGGCCCCGAGGTGGGGGCCCTGGCCGGGGGGGCTGTGATCGGCTTTGTGTTGCAGTGGGTGTGGGCGCACCTGCCGCTGCCCGGGGGCCTGCTGGCGGGCGGCCGCGCGGCGCTGCTGGCCCTGCCGGCGGCTGCGGCGTTCGGTCTGGTCCACGCCGATGCCAGCGGGGGGAGCCTGCTTGGGCAACTGCGGGCGGCCCGGGCCTACGGCCGGAAGCCGCACCGCTACCTCTACCGCTATCGGGGGTGGTCGGCGTGAGCGGTGTCTCGGACTTCCTGCGCGGCAGTGGGCCGTGGGGCGGGACCCGGGCGGCGAGAAGGGGCGGTGGCGGAGGCACGGCGGCGCCGGCGGTCCAGGACTGGCTGCCGGTGCGGGACGTGGTGCGCGGGTTGCTGGTCCGTGCCGACGGGACCCTGGTCGCCGCCGTGCGGGTGGAGCCGGCGCCGTTCGGCCTCCTCTCCGAGCGGGAGCGGGAGCGCCGGATCGGCGCCCTGCACGAGGCCATCCAGGCCCTGCCGGGGGCCGTGCAGATCGCCGTCGTGCCGCGGCCGATCGACCTGGACGCCTACCTGGGGGACCTGGAGGGGCGCCTCGGCGAGGCGGACGGGCCCCGGCGGGCCCTGTTGCGCGGCTATCTGTCCTACGTCCGCTCCCTGGTGGGGGGCGGGGAGGCCCTGGAGCGCCGGTTCTACGTCCTGATCCCCGCCAATGCGCCGGGCGGCGATCGGCGCGGGGCGCGGGAGGAACTGACGC
>DAHWHV010000129.1 GCA_027335545.1 Clostridia bacterium | reverse complement strand
AGTCCCAGCGCGCTCGAGCTGCAGGCCGCGATCGCGGCGGCATCGGATTCGGGCGCCGCGGGCATTTCCTTCTATCGCCCGAGCACGGCGACCCCGGCCGAACAGGCGGTCATGGCCAGGCTGACCGCCGCGGGGGCGGCGTGAAGGCGCCGGAGGGTGCACCCGCGCCCCGCCACGCCGCTCCGACGGAGGGCCGGGCTGGCGACCAGCCGAATGCCGACAGTCATGAACAACGCTCCCCGCCCGGCGGACCCCGCCGACCGGCCCGCCTTGGCGGATCTGCTGCTCGAGCTCTGCGGCGGCGACCCCGCGGAGGCCCGGCGCGCGGCGGAGGCGGCGACCGCCCCCGGCCCCGCCGGCCACGAGGCCTGGGTCCTGCCCGGGCCATTGGGACCGGCGGGCTTCCTGGCGCTGGCGCCGTCGACGCAGCCGCATTTCGCCATCGGCTTCGTCGACTGGATCGCCGTGGACCCCGCCCAGCGCCGCCGCGGCCTCGGGCTGCGACTCCTGGGCCTGGCCCAGGAGCGGGCCGCGGCGCTGGGCTGGCGCCAGCTGCACGCCTGCACGTTCCACACCAACCGCGCGGCGCTGCACCTCTACCTGGAGGCCGGGTTCTATCCGGCCGCCACCCTGCCGGATTACGCGGGCCCGGGCATGCACTACGTGGAGCTCGTCTGGCCGGTCGCCGCGACGACGTCGGAGACAGGCCGATATACTGGGGCCCGGCCGGCGGGGGGCGGGCAGCCCCGTCCGCCGGAAGGGGAGGGATCCGCCGTGGCGGGGGACGAGGGCGGGCACGGCCCGCAGGTGGGCCAGACCGCGCCGGACTTCACGGCGCCGAGCGGGGGTGGAGCGACGTTCCACCTCGCGGAGGCACGGGCCCAGGGTCCGGTCGTGCTCTATTTCTATCCCCGGGACGACACCCCGGGCTGCACCGCCGAGGCGTGCGCCTTCCGGGATCAGCTCGGCCAGTTTTCGGGGGCGGACGCCCAGATCGTCGGCGTCAGCGGGGACTCCGTAGAGTCGCACGACCGCTTCGCGGCCAAGTATGGCCTGCCGTTCACCCTCGTCAGCGACGACACCGGGACGATCCGGGGCCTCTACGGCGTGGACCCGCATGGGCCGCACCCCAGGCGCACCACGTTCATCATCGATCGGGAAGGCGTCGTGCGCCAGGTCCTGTCACACCTGCCCCAGGCCGTGGATCACGTCGGAAAGGCGTTGGCGGCGCTCGCCTGAGATCGACCCCCGGCCGCGCACTCCGGCCCACGAACACCCTGGCGCGTCCCCGCCGCGCACCCCGGGGCGGGGACGCGCCAGGGAGGCGATCGCGCCATGGAGATCCTGCGCGCCACGCCCCTGCCGACGTTCGAAGAGATGAGTTCCGCCGTGCGCTTCTGGGAGCCGGCCCTGCGGCGGCGGAGCCGCCTGGCGGGTCCGCGCGCCGAAGAGGCCTACACCGCGGGCCTGGTGGCGCTCATGCGGGCCGTCGCCCGCGGTGCACCGGAGTTCGCGGCTGCCCCGGGCGGGCCGGCGCGCGCCGGCTCCTCGGCGCTCCCGTGAGGACCAGGGCCTGGTCGCGCCCCCGGCCCCGGGGGCCGAGACAGGGGATGGGCGAGGCGTCGTCGCCCACCCTGTCTCGCGCCTCGCGCGCTCCGCCCCCGCGGGCCGGGCAGCACCCGACGGTCCCGCTCGGCTCGGCGGCACGAGCCGTGGGGCTGCGCCTGCCCCAGCCCCCCATGGGCACGCCGAATGACGCGGCCGGGCAACCGTCCGGTCCTGCGCAACAGCCCCGCTCGTGCACCGCGGCCATGGCGGCCCTCAACCTCTCCAGCAGCGCCGCCAGCGCCTGGACGTCCCGGCCTCTGCAGTCGGCCACGAACCCTCCGCAGCGATCGAGCCCGACCTGCCGCCGACGCAGCATCCCGTGCTCCCCGGCCGGCGTGAGGGTCACCCAGCCACGAGCGCCCGTCCCCGCGGCCTCGAACTCGCTCACCTGCCGCGTGGCCAGCGACGGATGGACGAGCCGCGGGGCGGCGATGTCGGAGGGCCGCATGGCCCCCCGTCCGGCGATCACCTGCAGCAGGTCGGGCGCGCCGGCCGTGGCGGTCGTGCGCCCACCGCTCCGCTCACCACGGGAAGGTGGCATCGACCCT
>DAHWHV010000078.1 GCA_027335545.1 Clostridia bacterium | reverse complement strand
ATCAGCGATCCCCTTCCTTCGTACCTGCCGCCCGATCTGTCGCCGTACCTGCCGCCCGATCTCTCGCCGTACCTGCCGCCCGATCTGCCGCCGTACCTGCCACCGTATCGGCCCCTGCCTCCGCGGTCCCGGCATCCCCGGGCGCCGGGCCCCGGGCCCCGGCCGGATCGGCCGCCTGGCCGGGCTCTGCGCTTGGCCCGTCGGCCGCAGGGGCGGATTCTGCGGCCACCTCCACGGCCACCTTGACCATCGCCGGCCGCAGGACCTGATCCCGCAGCAGGTAGCCCTTGCGATACTCCTCCGCGACCGACCCCGCCGCGACGCCGACGACGGGCCCCCGGGCCACCGCCTCGTGGCGCGCCGGGTCGAAGGGCTGTCCGAGCACGCTCATCGCGGTGACCCCGGCAGCGGCCAGCGCTCCATCCAGTTGGCGGAGGGTCATCTCCACCCCCCGCCGGACGGCGGCGACATCCCCTACGGCCGTCATCGCCCGTTGCAGGTTATCCACGACGGGGAGAACTTGCGCGATGAACTCGGCCACCGCGGCCTCCCCCCAACGGGCCTGGTCCTGCGCCGTCCGTCGACGGTAATTGTCAAAATCCGCCTTCAGGCGGACCAGATTCTGCAGGTACTCATCGGCCTTGGAGGACCCTCCCTCCGCGCCCCCGCGCTCCGCGCCGTCCGTCGCCTCTGCGCCGCTCTCCACGTCCCCCATGATGACCTCCTTAAACAGGCGAACAGGTTAACCGGCGAACAGGCGCCCTCGATGCCTGCGCGCTGCGCCGGCGCCCTGCGGCCTCGGGCCAAAACGACCGTCAGGACCGCCGGCGCGGGGGTCCTGACCCCGGGCCCGCCCCGCCTGCCCCGTGGCAGAATGCCCCGTTGCGGCCGGCGGCCACGCCCTCAGCGCCGCGGACCGCGACCGGGACGGGGGGCGCGGCGCGGCGTGCGGCCCGCGCGCGGGTGCTCGCCACCCCCGGTGGCGGACGGAGACGCCCCGGAGGGCACGGTCCCGGCATCCCCCTCCGGGCGCGGCCCGGCGGCCGGGGAGGGAAAGCTCGTGGATGCGGGCCCCTCCCGCCCCAGCGCGGTCGTCACGGCCGCGGCCACGCCCTCCACCACCCGCATCACCCGGCCGTAGTCCATACGCCGCGGCCCGAGCACCCCGATCCGGCCCAGCACGCCGCCGGGCGCCGCGTAGACCGCCGTGACCAGGCTGCAGTCCGCCATCTGCTCGATCTGCATCTCCCGGCCGATCGCCACCTCGACCCCGGGCAGGTTGCTGGCGGGAAATCCCAGCATCTCCTCCAGGAGCTGCTCCCCCTCCAGGGCCTGCAACACGGCCTTGGCCTTGGCCACCTCGCGAAACTCCGGCTGTTTGAGGAGGTTGGTCGCTCCGCCGACGACCAGGCGCTCCCCGGCTTCCTCACCATCCCCCAACAGCGCCTTGACCTGGTCGACCACGTTGCAGAACTGCCCGAGCTCCACGGCGATCTCCGGGAGCAGCCCCCGGGCCAGTTCCTTCAGCGGGGTACCCGCGAGCCGGTCGGACAGGGCGCGGCCGATGCGCTCCAGGTCCCGGGGCGACGGCGCGTGGGCGAATTCCACCGACTTGGTGCGCACCCGCCCGTCGTCGGCCACGAGGATGACGACGGCCTGCGCGCCCCGCACGGGCACGACCTGAAGGGCGGCAAGGCGCTCCTCGCCCCCCGTCGGCTGGCTGGCCAGGGCCAGGAAGTCGGTGGTCTCGGCCAGGAGGTGCGCGGCCTGACGCACGACCCCCTCGATGCGCTGGGCCTTGAGCGCCAGGACCTGGCGCACGGCCTCGGCGTCCAGCGTGTTCCGCTCCACCAATGCCGCCAGGGTGTCGACGTAGAACCGATAGCCCTTGTCGGAGGGGACACGCCCGGCGGAGGAGTGGGGTTGCTCCAGATAGCCCATGTCTTCCAGATCGGCCATCTCGTTGCGGATGGTCGCCGGACTCACGCCGAGGTTGTACTTGCGCGCCACGGTGCGCGAACCGACGGGCTCGGCCGTGTGGATGTAGTCGTCGACGATGGCCTGCAGCACCCTGCGCTTGCGCTCGTCCACCACACCGTCCCTCCCCTTGGCGGCCCGGCTCCACCGTGTTAGCACTCCCGGCCAACGAGTGCTAAACAGCGGCTGGAACATACCACCCCGCATCGGAAACTGTCAATTCGCCGCCGCCCGCCGCGGCCCCCCCAGGCCCGGGTCCGAGGTGAGCAGGCATGGCCAGTCCCTCTGATGCATATACTCGACCCAGGTCGCGCCGCGGCTTCCCCCGCCTTTGGACCGCGGCGCGCGAAGAGCGTTGGTGGGGAAGGGTGCGAGGCCGGACCCCCCGGGTCGCCCGCCACAGAGGGGCGCCGGCGAGCAGCGGGCTCCACACCGGCCGGAACCCACGGGCCTTTGGCGGACAAGGGCTTTGCGGGGAAGGGGCCTCACCGGGGCTGGACCGGGGAGCGCGCGGCCTCGGAGCGGGGCCGCCACTTCCCACGGCCACGCCTGGACCCACATGCAGTGCCCGCCGCCCCCCACGGGACGGGCCCACCGGAGGTGGACAGGCCATGCGCAGCGTCCGTGTTCTGGTCTGGACAGCGATCGGGGTGGCCCTGGTCGCCGGGGTCCAGTGGGGCGCAGCCGGTCCGGCGGGACTCGACGCCGTGCTCCCGGCTTGGGCGGCCCCGCTGCTGCCCCTGGGGGCCTTCCTGCTCTTCGGCCTGTTCCTGCTCACGGCCTACGGCGCCACCCCCGGGGCCGGGCAGGGGCTGTTCGGGGCGCTCGCCGCCTTGGCCATCGCCGGCCTGCCCGTGGCGTACGCGTACGGGCTCGCCCAGCGCTACGGCCTACCGGCGAGCGGCGGCAGGATCGGCACGCTGCTGGCGGGCCCATACGCCAGGGAACTCGCGGCCCTGTGGTTCCCGCTCGCCCTGGCTTCCGCCTTCCGTCGGTCGCGGTCCCTGCGCAGCCTCGGCACCCCCGCGGAGCAGCGGCCCGGGGCCCAGGGGGCGCCGGCACCTGGGACGATGACGCCCAACGCCGCGGAGCCGGCGCCGTTCTGGAGCCCGGCCCCGCCCCTGACCGCGCCGGAGACGGCCGGAGTCGCCTACACCCCCCGGGAGACCGAGGGGGCATAGGGGCAGGGCTGCCCTGCCCCTATGCCCTGCGCACTTCCGGCCCCGAGTGGCCCCACCGTCTCTGCTGGCTGAGGCTGTCATCGATCGTCCGTCGCTCTCATCGATCGGGCAGTCATCGATCGTGGCTGTCATAGACGGTGCGGCCCTCGCGCAGGGCCGAGGCGACCAGGTCCGAGACCGGGGCCAGGGCCGCAAGTTCCCGCTCCGTATAGGCCAGGAGGTCGCAGTGGAGCCGCCCCGGCGGGACCAGCAACGCGTACAGGCGGGCCAGCCGTTGCGGCAGGGCCAGACCGTCCTCGGAAACGACGACCAGCAGGTCGAGATCGGACTCCGGCCCATGGTCCCCGCGCGCGAAGGATCCGTAGACCAGGACGCGCAAAGCCCCGGCCTCGGCCA
>DAHWHV010000075.1 GCA_027335545.1 Clostridia bacterium | reverse complement strand
CGATCTGGGCGACGGGGAACGATGCCTATGCCACACCGCGGCGGTTCCGAGACATTGTGTTTCAGTGGGTCCCAGGCTAAAAACCCGAGGTGAGTGCGCTTGTGCGTCGACTGCCCCCTCCCCCGCCGGGCGTCTCGCCGGGACTATGGGGGCAATTGGCTTCTAGGGATGGTGTGATTTTGGGTCGTGGAGATGGCCCTGGGGTGCCTGGGGAGGGGGTAGATGGCGGAACTTACCGCCCAGCGGCCGTTTTGACCCCCCAAACGGCCGCATGCCCCCCCGTTGGGGGGCCCGATTTCGCGCGTTACGCATACGTCACCCTTGGGGGTTGGGGCGGGCGCGGCAGCGCCGCCGCCCGCGCCAGCTCCAGCAGGTTGTAGATCGTGGCCACCAAGCGCGCTTGCCCCAAGTTCTTCCGCAGCCCCCAATAGCGGCCCTGCCGGCCCCCATGCCGACTCTGCTGGGCTTGGACATGTTCCACGTGACTCCGCGTGCGGTAGTGCGCCTGCCAGGCCGGGGTGGCCTGCTCGGCCCGCCGGACCCGCAGACGCGCTTCATCGGGCCGCACGCTCACCGAGCGCGGCCCCGGGGGGCGCTTCCCGGGCTGGGGCTCGCCCACACACGGGGCCCGGAGGGGACAGGCCCGGCACGTGCCGGCGGCCCACCGGGCCACCCGGACCCCATCGGCGCGCGGGCGGAGCGTCCCGTACGCCACCGTGGCGCCCTGCGGACACGTGAGGGTCTCGGCGGCCAGGTCCAGCGTAAACACGCCCTTGGGGAAGCGCCCGGCTTTGTTGGGCGCCGGGGGCACCGGCGCGACCACCGTCGTGTCCGGCGCCACGGCCGTCACGGCCGTCTGCACGGTCGTCGCCCCATAGGCGGTGTCCCCCATCACTTGGGCGGGGGCCGCCCCTGTGAGCGCCGCCCGTTCGACCACCAAGTCAGGGAGCGGCGCCCCATCCGCCGCGTTGGCGGGCGTCACCGCCACCGCCGTGATGAGCCGCGCTCCCGTCGCGGGCGGCACGCGCTGCGTCAGCTGGTGACTCTTGTAGCCATCGACCTTGGTGGCCGTGGTCTTGCGTCCGTGGCGCATCGTCGGGTCCCCCGGGGAGATGACCCGGTCTTCCGCCACCCGCTCGGCGATCCGCACCCCCACCCCCGCGGGGTCCGGTTCCGTGTCCTGGGTGGTCACCGTGGCCAGCAGGGCCACGGCCTGCTGCAGGCTCGGCGACCCGGCCCGCGGGCCCGTGTACCACGCCTGCACGACGGTGCTGTCGCCCACCAGCTGTTGCAGGAGCGCGTACCGGGCCGCCGCGTCGGCCCACGCAATTGCCGGCCGGCGCCGCTCCGCATAGTCCGTCCGCTGCAGCCCCGGCGCCGGGAGCCGTTCGGCGGTCCCCTGCCGCAACACGGCCGCGATCGCCCGGC
The DNA here is from genome assembly GCA_027335545.1 of Clostridia bacterium. The sequence continues at coordinate 227 of DAHWHV010000075.1, read as the reverse complement.
GGATCAAGGTCAGCGTCCCTTGCCGGGCCGCCGCCCCCGCCACCATGAAGCTATCCACCAAGTCTTCGTCGGCCCCCAAGAGCCCCGCGTCCGCCGCCACCCGGAGCGTCTGCTGCAACAGCGCTCGGTCGGTGTCGGTGGCCAGCACCCGCCCCCGGTACTTGCACAGCGTGGACCGGTCGATCTGGATCTCGGGGCTGCGCGACAGCCCCAGGGCAAACTTGACG
>DAHWHV010000051.1 GCA_027335545.1 Clostridia bacterium | reverse complement strand
GCGCGCGGCGAACCCTCCGCATCCGGGGGTGGCGCTCTGTGCAGGGCTTCGGTCTCGTCTTCTACAATTTCCCGGGGCACACGCTGGAGCAGTTCGCGCAGTATGCGGGGCAGGCTGGGTTTGCCTATTGCGAGATCATGGTCGGCCATCTGTGGAACGAGAAGGATCCGGGCGACTACGCCGAGGCGCGCGCGGACGAGGTGGGCGCACTTCTGCGCCAGCACGGCCTGCGCCCGTCGGCCGTCGCGGCCGGCAATGACTTCCTGCGCGCCGATGAGGCCGAGCGGCAACGGCAGGTCGAGCGGCTGAAGCGGGTCTGCCGCCTGGCGCGCCTGGCGGGCACCGACCTGATCCGTATCGACGGCGGCTGGATCCGCGAGGGTGTCTCCCAGGACCGAGAGGAATGGTTCCGGCGCATCGTGCAGGGTCTCACGGCCGTGCGCCCCTTCATCGAGGCCGAAGGGTACACCCTGGCGCTCGACAACCACGGCCTCGTCACCAACGACGCCGACTTCCAGGTGCGCATCCTTGAAGCCGTCGGCAGCCCGCGCGTGGGTGCCAACGTCGACACGATGAACTACCGCTGGGCGGGGCACGACCTCGACACCGTGGCCCGGTACTACCATGTCATCGCTCCCTACGCGCGCCACGTGCACGTGAAGGACGGGCGCGGCAGCCGCGAGACCTACCGTGGCACGGTCTTGGGTGAGGGCGAGATCGATCTGGAGGGTGCGGTGGCCGAACTGCGCGCCGCGCACTACCAGGGTCCCTGGTGCGTGGAATTCGAGGGCGAGCGCGCGCGTGCGGAAGAGGGCTACCGCCAGGGCCTGGAGTGGCTGCGGGCGCACGTGGGCGCCTAGCACTGTCCTTAGCACTGGTAGTGACTGGGGACCAAGGCGGTTGTGAAGGAGTGGCCACGCCTTCGACAAGAGGCGTCTTGTCGCTATGAATGGCTATGCACAGGGTCTCGACGGCAGCGGCGCATCCTAGCATCAGGCAGTGCTCGGGGTAGTACGAGGGTCCCGTGGGGAGGCGTGGCCCCCCGACCCTCGGGGGGCGGCCGCGCGCGCACGCCTCGGGATGGGCCCGCTTCGGCGGGCTCGCCGCAACGGGGCGCCCTCGCCACGCCAAGTGGGGGCCAGGGACGCCCCCGTTTTCCCCGCTGCGTCCGGTGGGTGCCGTCGCCCCGGCGTTCAGTACCTGGCCGCCAGCTCCCGTGCCTTGCCTGCCGTCTTTGGCGGCGTCCCAGCCGGGCCTCTGTCGGTGCGGGCCGTGAACGTCTTGCAGCACGTTTCCCGGCACGCGCCGGCCTCGGTCGGGCCGTGCCGCCGCACGACGTCGGCCGCTTCGGCCGCGTCCAGCGACTCTGGATAGAGCTGGCCGATCCGGTCCGTCGTGATCAGGATCTTCTCCGCCGTGCAGTGCTCCCCCTCGGCCCAGTAGTGGCAGTTGCGCACGGTGCAGTAGACCTCCAACTGCGGCATCCTGCCTTCCCTCCCCGTGGCAGATCCTGCCTTGTGGGACGGCGCTCCCCGCGCCGGTAATGTGCCGCGCGGCGGGCCTGGCGATGCGCCCCGGCCGATCGGGGCCGAGACCGTGTGTGGCGGGGTCGGGACCTGCGCCTCCGCTGGCGGGTCGGGCGGGGGGCGTGGGAGGCGGCGGGGCGCCGCGCGGTGCGGCTGTCGGGTGCGGCGTACGGCGGCCGGTCGGGCAGGCGGTACGGGGCCGACCGGCCGCCCCGCATGGGTTAGCGTCCGCCGCACGGTTGCGTAGAGACCCGGCCGCGAGGCCCGGCTTGGTGCGGCCGGTCTCGCCCCGCGCGCGGCGACGCGGGGCGGAACCGGCGCGCGAATGGGCGGGTGGAGGCCACAGGCGACTCCCTCCGTGGCGGCCCCGGTTCGGATGCGCCCGGCCGTTGGGCGCGCCGCCTGAGCGACAGGGCGTGGGGGGGCGTCTTGCCAAGACCGCGGGGGCCGCGCGCCTGCGGGCGGTGGGCCGGACCACTGCCGCCCGCCCCGCAAGCCAGGACCCTTGTGGCACAAGCGGTGGTGCATACGGAGCCACCCGCGCGGCGCGCCGGGTACGGCACCCCGGCACGCGCGGGCCCTGCTGCCGAGGATCGCGCGCGGCATGACGGCAGCCCATGCGCCCTTCTCGCCGGCAGGAGTTGCCCGCTCGGGGGGCGAACGGCCCCAAGACGGCTCCCGGGATTCTCAGCAAGAGTTCATGGGGGTGAGTGTTCGTTGCCCGCCGGTTTCCTGCCGGTCGCGCGGGAGGAGGAAGTGATCGAAGGTGGGATCAAGGGGGTGCATGTGATGGGTCAGCCGGTGGCGCTCTGCCGGCTCGGCAACCGCATTTACGCGTGCAGCGCCGTGTGCACCCACGAGGACGCGGATCTCACCGAAGGCGAGTTGCGCGGACACGAGATCGTGTGCCCCCTGCATGGCTCCGCCTTCGACTTCCGCACCGGACGTGTCGTCGTGCCACCGGCGGAAGAGCCGCTGGCCACATATGAGGTAAAGATCGAGAACGGGACCGTGTTCGTGGCCACCCGGCCGCGCGGATACTGAGCCGGGCCCGTAGCGGCGTGGTGATGGCCCGTTCGCCCGCCGCGGGCTGTCCCAGGTATCGCGGGCGTGGGCCGCGCGTGCCGCCCCCGCCCACTGAGCCGACCTTCCGCGGGTGCGGGCAGGTCGGCTCTGCCGCGCCTCGGCCTTGCAGAGGGCACTCTCTGGGGCGGCATTCTCGGCAGAGGGCCTCAGCGGCAAGGGCTGACGGCGTACAGCGACATCCGGGGGGCGGACAGCGGTTCGCGTAGCCCCTCCGACCACCGCCGCCGTGGGCCCGGCCGGCCGACATCGTGCCGCCGTTGCGGTGGCGGGCACTGGGGGTGCTCGCGGCCACGACCGCAGGGCCGCGTGCGGCATCGGTCGCACCCCCTAGCCCCCTGGTGGCATGACGCCACCCACCGCGCGGAGGTCCGCCCCTCGGGACCGGAGAACTCGGGCGGGGAAGATCGGAGCCCCGTCGCGGCGGCGGGCACGGCCCGTTCGCGCCACGCGACGAGAGAAGGCGGTTGGGGGAGACACGTCTTGAGCGGACCGGCCGAGCCTGCGGTAGCACGCGTCCGGGTGGCCTTCATCGGCTGTGGAGGCAACGCGCGCGCGCATGTGCGGTCCATGCTCCAGGTCCCTGAGGCCCAGGTCGTCGCCCTCTGCGACGTCAACGCCGAGGCCATGGAGTTCGCCGCGCAACGCCTTCCCGGGGTGGTCGAGTTGCCCCGCTTCACCGACTACCGTGAGATGTTCTCCACGGTGGCCCCGGACGCCGTCGTCATTTCGATCCCGCATACCCTGCACTACGAGGCGGCCGCATACGCCCTCGAACACGGCGCGCACGTCCAGGTGGAGAAGCCCATGGCGTGCTCCACCGCCGAGGCCCGCGGGTTGATCGAGCGGCGCGACCGCACGGGGCGCGTGCTGCTCGTCGGCTACCAACGGCACTACGAGGGTAGCTACCGCTGGCTGCGGGAGGCGGTGACCTCCGGGCGGTATGGCACCGTCCACTTCATCGAGGCATGGCAGGCGCAGGACTGGAAGGGCCGCGGCTGGCGCGGCGTACCCGAGCTGTCCGGGGGCGGGCAGCTCAACGACTCGGGGAGCCACCTGGTCGACGTCGTCTTCTGGACCAGCGGCCTGCGGCCCGACCAAGCCTTTGCCTTCAGCCACAATAGGGGCCGGCGTGTCGATGTCCTGTCCTCCATCGCCTTCCGGGCCGAGAACGGCGCCATCGGCAACATCGCGGTCATCGGCGAACACCCCCACGGCCTGGCGGAGGGGCTGCAGATCTGGTGCCGTGACGCGCGCTTTACAATGGATGACCGTGGCGTGCAGGTACAGCTGGTGGGCAAGGCGCCGGAAGGCGTGCCACCCGATCAGTTGGTCGCTTACCCCAGCGACAAGGATGCCAACTTCATCCGGGCTATCCTGGGGCGAGAACCGGCGCAGGTCACGGCCGAAGACGGCCTGCTGGTGGCCGCCTTCACCGAAGCGGTCTACGAGTCCGTGCGGCGTGGCTCCCCCGCGGCCGTGTCCCTCTGACCGCGCCCGGGGCGGGGGCGGTCAGGGCCGCCCCCGCGCGGCGCTGCGCGGCGGGACTGCCGGGCGAGGGCGTGGGGCAGCGGGCGGTCGCGGGTGACGTGATCGGGCGGGGTGTCCCGCTCTACGCGGGGGGTCCGGGCCGCCCTCGTGGCCCGGCGTGCGGGGCGGCGGAGACGAGCCCGTTGGGCGAGGGCGCCTGGGGCAGGGGCTGCGCCGAGGACGACGTGGCCGGGCGCGGTGCCCGGCTCTCTGTCTTTGGGCGGGGTGGCCCGGGCCGCCCTCGCGGGTTGCGCGACGGGCCTGCCGGGCGAGGGCGTGGGGGCGGGGGACGGTCGCGGATGCCGCGGTCGGGCGCGGTCTCCTGGGGCGGCCACGGCGGGCACCCCGCACGGCTGCCGTCTGTGGGGCGGATCCTGGTGCACGCGTGGCGGTGGAGCAGAAGGCCGCGCGTTGGCCGTGGCGCCGCCGCCCCGCGGGCACACGGCCGGGGGGCGCCCTGCTCGCGGCTGGCACCGGGGATCGCCCCACCGGTCCCCCCGCGTCAGTCGCCTTGGCCGACCAGGTCCGTCCAGAGCACCGGCAACAGGGCCTCCTGGTAGGCGACGGCACCCCCGGCCCGCAGGGCCGCCGCGCACGCGGCGAGGGCGCCCTCGCCTTCGGTCGCCGGTGCTGCCGTGGCTCCCGCCATCTCGGCCAGCGCGCGATCCTCCTCGGGACGCAGCGGCCGCCCACGTGCGACGGCGAGCGCGGCGCGGTAGTCGGTGGCCGCCATCCGCCAGAGAGCGGCGGTCTCGCCAGCCGCCGCGCCCACGTGGCGCGCGATGAGCAACCCCTTGCCGTCGAAGTCGCCGCCGTAGCGGACGCGCGCCCCCGCGGCGCCGAGCCGGGCGAGCAGGGTGAGCGCCGCCGCGCTGGGAAACCCGGAGGTGCAGAGGAGGGCGCACCCGGGGGGCGGGCCGTGGTCCACGAGGGCCTCGAACACCGCGGGGTTCTCCACCGCATGCACGACGCGGCCCCGCCAGGCGGCGGGCGCCAGTTCCCAGCGCGCCACCAGCCGCAACGGCGCCACGTAAACCTGCTTGCTGGCGCACGCGGCTGCTGCTGCTGCATCCCCCGCGCCAGCGATGCCCCAGACCGCGACGGTCGAAGAGACGCCGTCCGGCGCGATGCCCGCCATGGCCAGCACGGCCTGGCGCTCCGTCGTCCCTGTTCCGGGTCGGCCGCCGAGCGCCAGCAGCAGCAACCGCCCCCCCGGCGTGCCCGCGTCGAAGGCGTGGGGGTCACCGGCCACCCGGTTGGCGAGGACGGGCAGGGGTAGTGCGGCGCCGCGGGCGCGGGCGGCCACCTCCCCCAGGGCGCGCCCCACGGCCTGCGCGGTGCGCGCCAGCTGCGCCACCATGCCCTCGTCAACCCGCTGGGCACGGGCGAATTCCCGGCGCAGGGCCGGCGCGACCCGCCCGGCCTCGTCCGCCGCCTCCGGCCAGTGGGGCGTCACCGACGCGATAAAGGCGGCGAACGCCCCCTCGGCGCGCGCCGCTGCCTCCGACCGCGGCAGGGGCGGGGGGCCGAGCAGGGCGCCCAGCGCCTGGTCCAGCCCACAGCCGAAGGCGCTGCGCCGGAGTGCGTCATCCAGGCGTCGCAGGGGCACGTCTTTGCCCGCCGGCAGCCGTTCCGCCAGCAGCCCATCCAGCGCCTGCCGCTCGGCTGTCGTCAGGTCCGCGCCCGGGATGCGCGCCCCTAGGCCGTAACGGGGTAGGCGCACCCAGGCGTGGCGCAGCACCCGCTCCAGCGGCAGGCGCGCCAAGTGAGCGGCAGCCGCCGCTGCGCCGGCCCCACGCGGCCCGTCCCCAGCGCTCCGCGGCGGGGCCTGGAGGGCCGGTTCCCGGCCACAGGCCCCGCCGTTCGGCTGCGGGGCCCGTGGTGCGCGTTCGGCCGGCGGGCCGTCGGCAGCCGCGCGCGCGGGCGGCGTGGGGACCGGGCCCACGTTGGCGTCGGGATCCAGGGGGGAGACCGGGGACGGGGCGGGCTGGGCGGGCAGCTTGCTGGCGGCGGGCCGCGCGGGCGCCGTGGGGAGGGGCGCGCCCGCCGGGTCTGCGGGGAGGACATCGTCCACAGCGGGGATAGGGGATGGGGTGTGCGCCGCGGGCAGGGCGCCAGGTGCGGGCCGCACGGCCGGTGCGCAGTGGGGCATGGGCACCGCGGCAGCGGTGGCGTCGAGGGTGGCGTGGTGCTCTAACAGGGCGCCGGCAGCGGGTCTGGCGGCAGGCGTGTGGGAGGGCGCGGACACCTGGCCGGTGGTCGTGACGTCATCAAGGGCGGAGACAGGGG
>DAHWHV010000047.1 GCA_027335545.1 Clostridia bacterium | reverse complement strand
GGCGCCGGGGCGCGCCGGGCGGTGACCGGCAAACCGAGGAGCCGCGCCAGGTCGGACCCGCCCAGCGCCGTGGGGTGCAACGGCGCGCCGGGCCCGCCCCGCAGCAGGTGGAAGGGGTCGCGCACCGGCGCCTCGGCCCAGGCCTGCAGGGATGTGCCATCCCACCACAGGTGTAGCACGCCCCGCCGGGGGGCCTGCGGGGGGGCCAGGCGCGGATGGGGGCTGCCCCCGGAGGACTGGGGGGTGGTCGCGGGGATCGGCATGGGGTCGCTGTTCTCCGCCGGGGACGGGCGGGCCTGCCGCTTGCGCCGGCGCGAGCGCGGTGGCGTCCTTCCGGGGGCCCTTTGGCCCAAAGGCCCAGCGGGCCAGGTGAGGGTGGCCGCGGCGGCGGTCCGCCCGCGACGAATTGGGGCTTGCGGCGGTAGGGCCGCGGGGACAGCGGTTGCGGCGACTCACCCGCGACCCCCAAGCGCGTCGCCAGCGTACGCCGCGACTTCGGCCCGCGGCGGAAAACGGTGGCGGCTCAAGAGGCTTCAGGGGCAATGACTCCCTCCCCGCCCGGCGAGCGCGGCGGCGTCCGTCGCCGCCCGCACCGAGGGCGCGCCCCCGGCCCGCGGGGGCGTCGAGGGAGGCGGGGCCGAGCCCGGGGCGACCAGCGCCCGTGAGCCACCGCTTATCCTCAGAGTTGTCCACACCCCCTGTGCGCAAGAGGGGCGCCGAGCCCCGGTCCGGGACCTGCAGCCTCACGCCCCCAAGGGAAGGCGCCCTTGCACGACCGGTGGATAACCCCGCCGCGCGGACGGGGATCACCCGCGCCGGCCGTGGATGGAGACGACCCTGACCCTGCCGGCCCACGGCACCGCTGCGGTCGTCCGGGTAGGGGCCCCCCAAGGCCGGGACCGATCCGATGGCGGCGTGGTTGGCCACGACCCACTGCCTGATCTGCGGGGAGACCGACAACCCCTACTGGGGCTGGTAGGCGGACCAAGCGACGGCGCACCCGCCCGGGCAGCGCGGGCCGACCGGCGCACCCCGATCGGCCTGCGCCGGCCCCTGAGGCCGGGCCCTCCCGCCCCGCACGCGCAGCCGACACGACAGAAGTTGGCGTCGGATCGTGTCGACGAACCGGCAGGAATTCTCCCCCTACGTGGACAATCCCACCCTCTGTGAGTGAGCGCTGCGAGGGATTGGAGCAGAACCGGCACCCCTGGAATCGACGCGCCTCCGGCCGTCCAGGCACGCGGCGCACCGTCGCTCACAGGGTTTTCGTCGCGGCCGCTCCGCGGGCCGCGGTGGGGGGCGTCGCCCCGCCGGGGCGCTTGGGCGCGCCATGGGTCGGTTCCGTTGGGCGCAGCGGGCCACGGGACCGCTTGGGCGTCGCCGTCCCGCCGCCTTGGACGCGACACCAGCGTGGAGCGCCTGCCGCGCAATTTTGGAGGGAACTGTGGTGCCACTGACGCGAAGCCTCTCCGCCCCCGGAGCGGGGGCGACTGGACCCTCTCGCCCTCGACCCGCGGGTCGCCTGCGCGCGGCCGTCTCCGGAACGGCGCTGGTCTTGGTGGCCCTCCTGGCGGCCGGCTGCGCGTCGTCCTCCGCCCCGGCCTCCGCGGTCTCCCGTTCCGCGGCCCCCCCGGCCGCCTCCTCGGCCTCGGCCCCCAGTTCCCCGGCCGCCCTGGCGCTGCCCGCCCAGCAGCCGGTGGTGCTCGCGCCGACGGCCAGCCCCCTCTGCTCGGCGGGTCCCAGCGCCGCCAAATGGAGCGCCGTGCCCAGCAGCACCGTCAAGTCCATGCCCACAGGGCAGTTTCGCGTGGCCCCCTCCGGCGGAGACGGTCCGTGGCTGCTGGGTGTCCACGCCAAGCGCTACAGCCTGTATGGCATCGGCTACAACCCCCCGACGCAGAGCGGCTACGTCTACCTCGCGACCGACGGGGGGATCCCGGCCGGCACCAAGAACGCGCTGCTGTGCGTTGAGTACTACGACGCCGCCAAGACCACCTCGGCCAAGACGGGCGACTGGCTCACGGTCGAATACTCCGGAACCAACCCCAAGGGGCCGGTCGGCGGGGCCTACGACAACTCCACCGAGAGCTACGCCCTGACCGGCACGGGCAAGTGGCTCACCGCCTCCTTCACCCTGACCGACATCAACTTCGCCAAGGGTGAACCCGGTGCAGCCAAGGAGAACAGCGGCGCGGACCTCCGCGTCGCTTACAACGCCCCGACGTACTTCGACCGGTTCTGGCTGGTGACCAAGGGCGTGAAGCCCACCAAGGCGCTCTCGGCCCCGGACACCGCCGCGCTCACGGCGTTCATCGCGAAGTACCACTGAGGGGCCCGATGAAGGGCCCGGTGAAGGGCCCGGGGCGGGTCGGCACGGGTCCGCTGGGGTGCCCGCACCGGCCCGGGGCCGCGGCGGACACCGCCCCACCGGATGCAGGGCACCGGCACGGGGTGCCCCTGCTGAATCCGGGTGATTCGGGTTGGCTGATTCGGGCGGATTCCGCAGAGAGTCCGGCGAGCGGTGGGGCGCATGGGCGCCCCGCCCTGCCGCCGGGTTGGAGGGCAAGGGCCATGCGTGGACAGGGGCCGGCAGCGGAGTTGAACGCGGGGCGCGGCGGCGGTCTCCTGGGTCGCCGCCGCCTCTTGCACGGCGGGTTGGTGGCGGCCGGCGCGACGCTGGCCGCCGGGGTGCTGAGCGCCTGCAGCGGGGGGGCGAGCGGCCCCGGGGCGTCCGGCTCAGCCGCCCCGGCGGTGGCCGACAACCAGACGGTCGTCGTTTGGAATCCGATCTCCAGCTACTGGCAGATGCCCGCCCAGACCACGATCGCCCTGGTCGACCGCGCGCTGGCGCCGTTTCTGGCCAAGAACCGGGGGCTCAGGCTCAAGAGCGCCGGCCCGATGCAGAACACGGCCACGACCGAGAACGCGATCCTGGGGGGCACGGCCCCCGACGTCTTCCCCGACAACAACATCGCCCCATACTTGGAGAAGGGCCTTCTGCTCGACCTCTCCAAGTACATGCGCCAGGACAACGTGAGCACCAACCTCTTCGCGACCAGCCAGATGGCCAAGTTCTCCAGGCTCGGCACCGTGTACGCGCTGCCGTCCTACATCGGCACGACCGTCATGCTGGTCAACCAGGCCATCCTGGACGGGGTGGGCCTCACCTACCCCCAGCCGGACTGGACCTACCAGCAGTGGACGACGCTCTTCCAGGCGACGACCAAGAGCCTGGGCAGCAAGCGCCGCTACGGCACCAGCATCTTCGGCGGCATCGGCACCTCCTTTTACTACCACGGCTTCGGGGCCTCGATCGTCGACCCGGCCGATCCGCGCAAGTGCGGCCTGGGCCAACCGGGGGCGGTGGCCGCGGCCAACTGGATCACCGGCCTGCTCAAGCCGCAGATCGCCTTCAACAACGGGGGCGGGCAGCAGCACACCCAGCAATTGTTCAAGGCCAGTCAGGTGGCCGCCCCGGTCCTCTGGATCCAGATGCTCCCCCACTGGGTCCCCGTCCTGCAGGGGATGAAGTGGGATCTGTACCAGATGCCGCTCTGGCCCGCCCAACCCGCGACCTTCGCCAACTCGGACTTCTGGGCGATCAGCGGGAACACGAAGGTGCCCGACGCGGCCTGGGCCCTGCTCAAAGAGATCTGCGTGGGCCGGGCCTACTCCGACCTCCTCATGAAGGCCGCCCTCTTCCCGCCGGGCCTGAAGTCCCTCTGGCCCTCCTGGGTGGCCACGGTCAAGGCGGTGGCGCCGCCCCTGCGGAACAAGAACCTCGAGGTGTTCGCGCAGTATGTCCTGAGCAACCACGCCTACCCGGGCCTCGACTTCGCCTATGGCAACGCCACGGCGACAAGCCTGCTCGCCAGCGACCTCAACAGGATCACCAGCGGTCAGGTCAGCGCCCAGCTCGGCCTGCAGCAGGCGGTGGCGCGCGTCAACGCCTACGAGACGGCGGCGGCCGCGGCGGCGACGCCCGTGGCCAAGGGGATCATCGACCAGTTCCCCCAACCGGCGGGGGGCTAGGGCGGTGCGGCAAGAGTGCGCTCTGGCCGCACCATCCGCCGGAGGCGGTGGTCCGAGTCCCTCGCTCAGGAGATGGCGGGCCGGCCGGAGGGCCCCCGGCCGGCCCGCCGCCGGGGCCTGCCCGCTGCCCGCGGCCTGTCTTTGGGAATTCGCCGCCGGCCCTGCGGTCGCCGCGGGGCGGCTGGGGCGCGGCGCGGCAGGCCCCACGTACGGCCGGTGCAGCCGGCGCCCGCTCAACCGTCGGCGTCGCGGCCCCCCGCGGGTGGCCGCAGCACTGCGTACTCCAGGATGGTCCAGTCGGTCGAGGCGGCCCCGGGGGCGAACGTGAAGCGGTGCTCCAGACACGGCCCGCCCCGCAGCAGGGCCGGCAGCGCGCGCTGCACGTGGGGGGCGACGCCCGCGTTCTCGGGGTGAAGGACCCAATCCAGATGGCGCCAGTCCAGCAGCCCCTCGGCCACGTGGCGCGGCGCCGCGGAGGCAACCCCGGGGGGCAAAGGGAACACGAAGCAGTACAT
>DAHWHV010000042.1 GCA_027335545.1 Clostridia bacterium | reverse complement strand
TGGGAGCCCGCGCGGCGGGCCGGCGCCGCTCCCGGCACCGCCGCGCCTGGCCGCTGCCGGGGCGGGGCTGGCCGCCCCTGGGACGCGCCTGGTGGCGCGGCCTTTGGACGGAGGCCTGGTTCGGCCTGGGACTCGGACCGGGCCGCGGGACGGCTCCCGCGCGGGGGGGTGGGCCGGAAGGAGGGGCGCGGACATCCGTGGGCCAGGCGCGGGACCCGCTGCAGGGCCGCCTGCTGCTGACCCTCTATGTGGTCGGGGCCGTCTTCGGCCCCGCCACGCTCCTGGCGCTGGTCCTGGGCCGGCGCTTCGCCTGGGTGTGGCTCCTGCCGGCCCACCTCTCGGTCGGGCAGCGGCTGGCCGCGCTCGGGCTCGCCTTGGTCGTCCCCGCCGCCCTGACTGGCCTCGCCCTGGTCTTGCGCTGGGTGCACCCCCTGGAGCTGACGCTCCCGCGGCCCCACCCCCTGTGGACGGCCCTGGCCGTCGTCGGGGCGACGGCCCTGGTGCTCTGGGGGGCGGCCGCCGCCTACGGCCCGGGCCCGGGCGTCGCGGCCTCCCTGCTGGCGGCGGGTTGGGCCGGGCCGGTGTGGCTGGTGGGGGGTCTGCTGCTCCCCGTGGCCCAGGCGGCCTTCTACTTCGGCGTCCTGCCCGCGCGCCTGGTCCCGGGCCCGCCGCGTTGGGCGACGCTGGGCGTGGTCGCGGGGGCCTTCGCGTTCAGCGGCCTGTCCTCGGCGGCCCCGCTGCCGGCCTTCGGGCCCGCCCTGCTCCTGGGCCTGTGGCTGGAGGCCCTGCGCCCCAACTGCGGCAGCACCGGCGTGGCCTGCGCCTTGGTCGTGGCGAATCTGGTCGCGCTGGGCCTACGCCTGCACGGGGGGCTGCCCTGACCGGCTGCCCCTGCCCCGCCCGGGCGAGGCCCCGCGGGCGGCCCAGAGGCCGGCCCCGCGGCCTACCCCAGGCCGCCGAGGGCCTCCTCCAGTCCGTCCACGCGGCGGCCCACGATGAAGGGGGTTTCCGACTGCGTCCACTTGCGGGCCTCGGCCTCGCGCAGCCGCCGGATCAGGGCGGCGAAGCGCTCCGGCCGGTCGCACTCGAAGGCCAGCAGCCATTCCCAGTCGCCCAGCCCGAAGGCCTGCACGTTGTTGGTCTGCACCTCCGGGAACTCCCGCCCCATCTGGCCGTGGGCGCGCAGGATGCGCGCCCGCTCGGCGTGCGGCAGCAGGTACCACTCCGGGGTGCGCACGAACGGGTACAGGCAGAGGTAGCGGAGCGGGGGCTTGCCGAGCTGGAAGCTGGCGTAGTGGTCTCCCACGTACTCCGGTTTGTGGGCGACGCCCAAGAAGGCGTGGCTGAGCTCGCAGCAGCGCCCGAAGGTCGTGCGCCGCAGCGCGGCCGCCGCCCCCTGCATCTCCGCCACATCCGAGGCCAGCAGCCAGAACGCCACGTCGGCGTCCGGTCGCAACCCCGCGGTGCTGTACACCCCACGCACCGTCACCCCGGGGTGGGCCGCCAGGGCCGCGCGGATCTCCTCGCCCACGCCCTGGCGCGGCGCATCGAGCCAGCGCGGCGTCCAGCGGTAGACCAGGGTGTGCGTGAACTGCGTCTCCGGGACCTCGGGCGCCCCCTGGGGACCGGGGTCCGGGAGCGGGCTCTGGTCGGCCATCTCGGCACCTCCGCTTCCACACCGGCCGGGCGCACCGGGCCGGCGATGGGACCCTGGGCGGGCCGCAAGCCGGTGGGGTCGGGCCCTGAGCGCACCGGACGGAACCGCGCCCGGCGGCCCGTGCGGTCCAGCGGGGCGCGGGCCCAGCCGGCCGGAGGGCCCGCGCCCCGCTGGACGGGGAACGGCCGCCGCGGCCCCGCTGACCGGCCGGGCCCGCGGCGCGCCCGGGATCAGTCGATCAAGCCCTCCAACTCCTCCACGAGGCCCCCAAAGACCCGCAGGGCGGCCTCGATCGGCTGGGGGGAGGCCATGTCCACGCCGGCGCGCCGCAGCAACTCCACCGGGTAGTCGGAGGCTCCCCCGCGCAGGAACCCCAGGTAGCGGGCTCGGGCGGGCTCGCCCTCGCGGCGCACGGCCTCCGCCAGGGCCTGGGCGGCGGCGAAGCCGGTGGCGTACTTGTAGACGTAGAAGGCGCGGTAGAAGTGGGGGATGCGGGCCCACTCCAGGTCGATCTGCGGGTCGAGTTCCACCTCGGGCCCGTAGTAGGCGGCATTCAACTCGCGGTAGGCCGCCGACAGCGAGTCCGCCGTCAGGGCCTGGCCACCCTCGGCCCCCTCCACCTGCCGGTGGATGATCTTCTCGAACTCCGCAAACATGACCTGGCGGAACATGGTCGTGCGGAACTCCTCCAGGTAGTGGTTGACCAGGAAGGCGCGCTGGGCGCGCTCCCTGGCCTCACCGAGCAGCTGGTGCATCAGCAGCGCCTCGTTGGCGGTGCTGGCGACCTCGGCCACGAAGATGGAGTGCCCGGCGTAGGGGTAGGGCTGGGTCTCCTGCGCCAGCTGGCTGTGCAGGGCGTGGCCGAACTCGTGGGCCAGGGTGAAGACGTGGTGGATGCTGCCCTGGTAGTTGAGCAGCACGAAGGGGTGCACCCCGTAGACGCCCCAGGAGTAGGCGCCGCCCGTCTTGCCCTGGTTCTCCCAGACGTCGACCCAGCCCGCGTCGACGCCGCGGCGGAAGCGGGCGACATAGTCCTCCCCCAGCGGCGCCACGCCGGCGGCCACGGTCTCGACGGCCTGGCGGTAGGGGATGTGGGCCTCGGGCTCGGCGACCAGGGGCACATAGAGGTCGTACATGTGCAACCGGTCCAGGCCGAGGGCCCGCCGCCGCAGGCGCAGGTAGCGGTGCAGCAGGGGCAGGTGGGCGCGCACGGCCGCGATCAGGTTGTCGTAGACGGCCACGGGGACGTTGTCGGCGTCCAGGGCCATCTCCAGGGAGCCGGGGTAGCGCCGGGACTGGGCGAAGAACCAGTCTCGCTTGACCGACGCGGCCAGCAGGGCCCCCAGCGTGTTGCGCTGGCGCCCGTACGTGGCATAGAGGGTCTCGAAGGCCTCCCGGCGCACGCCGCGCTCGCGGCTCTCCAGGAAGCGGGCGTAGCGACCCTTGGTGAGTTCGACCTCCCGGCCCTCCGCGTCGTGGATCTGGGGGAAGGTCAGGTCCGCGTCGTTGAGCATCCCGAAGACGGTGTCCGGGGTGCGGGCCATCTCCCCCGCCCGGGCCAGCAGTTGCTCCTCGGCGGCCGAAAGCACGTGGGGCTTCTGGCGCAGGAGGTTGTCCAGGCGGTGGGCGTACACGCCGAGCCCAGCGGCCTCCGCCGGGGGCGCGGCGACCCAGCCCCGCAGGGTGGCCTCGGGCAGGGTCAGCAGTTCCGGTTCGAAGTAGGACCAGGCGCCCTCGATCTCGGTGGCGACCGTGGCCACCCGGTCGGACATCGCCTGGTAGGCGCTGACCCGGGTGTCCTCGTCGCTGTGCATGTGGGCATACCCGAAGAGCTTCTCGATCAGGCGCCCGCAGGCGTCCTGCGCCGCCAGGGCCCCCAGAAGGGTCGCCGGCCCCTCGCCGAGGCGCCCGCGAAAGCCCGCGGCCTCGGCCACCCTGCCCTGCAGCGCGCGGAGGTCGGTCTCCCAGGCCGCGTCGTCGGGGTAGATGTCCTCCAGGCGCCAGCGATCGGCGGCGGCGATCTCGGCGCGGCTGGGCAGGGCGGCGGCGAGGCCGGCGGCGGCCCCCTCGGGCGCGGGCAGCGGCGCGGCGTGGGTCGGGGCGAACGGACGCAGGTCCTGCACGGACGCATGGCTCCCTTCTCGGCCGCCGGCCCCCAGGGACCGGCGGGGCCGCGGGCGGGCGCGGCCCCCCTGGCTGGTCGTCGGCCCAAGCGTACCAGAACCCGGGCCCGCGGCGCAGGTGAGGGGAGGGCGCGGCGGGGGGGGGCCCGGCGGGGGGCAGGGCTGGGGCACGGGGCAGAGGCCCACCCCAACCGGGGAGGGAAGCAGGGGCCCTGCGGGGACGCGGGGCGGGAGGCGGGAACCCGGGAGCGGCGGGGACGCGGCGACCGGCGGGGCGGGAGGCAGGAGAGCGGCGGGGACGCGACGACCGGCGGGGCGGGAGGCAGGGGGGGGCCCCGTGGCCGGGGCCCCCCCCGCCTCCCCCTCAGTCACCCAACTCGCGCAGCCAGCCCCCCACGACCTCCAGCTTGCGGGGCAGGGCGACCTCCGGCTCGACGATCTCCGGCTCCCAGTGCTTCTCCCACTCCAGGGTGAGCCAGCCGTCGTACCCGCCGGCGCGCAGGACGCGCAGGCACTCCCGCAGCGGCACCTCCCCCTCCCCGTCCAGGGCGGCGCGCCAGCGGCCCTGGGCGTCCCGCCGCCCGTCCTTGAAGTGCACGTGGCGGACGCGCGCCCCGATCAGGTCCCAGACCTGGGCCGGGGTCTCCCCCATGCGCGTGGGGTGCAGGACATCCCAGAGGGCACCGACGACCGGGGTGTCCAACCGGCGCAGGACCTCGGCGGCAGTGGCCGCGCTGGAGAGGCCGTCGTGGGTCTCCAGGACGATCCCCACGCCCAGCGTCTCCGCCCGCGGCACCACGCACCAGAGGGACTCGGCGATGTAGTCGCAGACGACCTCCGGGGGGAGGCCCTGCGGGAAGGACCCGCCGTACTCGCGGGCCGCGTCCTGCGCGTAGGCGGCGGGGAAGCCCCCCCCGTACGCGCGCACCAGCGGGGCACCCACCTCGTGGGCCAGTTCGCACATGCCGCGCAGGTCCGCCTCCTGGGCCGCGCGCACGGCGGCGTCCGGGGAGGAGAAGGCGGAACTGGCCCCGATCGCCACCACCGGCAGGCCGGAGTCGCGGCTGAGGCGCCGGATGTCCCGCCGGTCCTCGGCCGCCAGGTCGGGGCCGATGGGCCGCCCGTGCAGGCAGCGCAGTTCCACCCCCTGGTACCCCGCGCGGGCGCACTCGGAGAAGACCCGCTCCAGCGACCACGTCGGGGAGCCGAGCGTGGTCCACGCCAACCGCATCCGATCGCCCCCTCAGACTCGCCGTCGGCCTGGCGCCGTTGGACCCTGCCCCCTGGCCGGCAAACCGCCGGGGCGGCCCTGCGCCCCGCCCGACCGGCTCCGCCCCGCCCGTGCCGACCCGGCTTTCGCCCCCGGGCCCCCGCGGCCCTGCGCCAGGGGTGAGCGGGGGCAGGGTGCGGACCGGTCCTCGCGGGTCCGCTCGGCGAGGTTGAAGGCCGCCGCCGTGTCGCAGAAGCACTCCCCCAGGCCGGGGCCACCTCACCGCGCGGCCGGAGCGCCCCAGGGTCCCCGCCCCCCGCCCGGGCGCGGGCATGCCGCCCCGCCCCCCCTGTCAGCGCGCCGCCCGCCCCGCGCGCGCCGGCAGGACCAGGGTGAAGGTGCTCCCGCGCCCCGGCTCGCTGCGCACGTCGACGTGGCCGTGGTGGCCCTCGGCGGTGTGCTTGACGATGGCCAGGCCCAGCCCCGTGCCGCCGGTGTCGCGGCTGCGGCCGCGGTCCACGCGGTAGAAGCGCTCGAAGATGCGGCCCAGCGCCTCGGCGGGGATGCCCACCCCGGTGTCCTCCACCTCCACGATGGCCTCGCTCCCCCGGCGCAGCGCGCGCACGGTGACCCGCCCGCCCGCCGGGGTGTAGGCCAGGCCGTTGCGCACCAGGTTCTCCAGCGCACGCCGCAACTCATCGGGGCGGCCCTCGACGACGGCCTCCCCCTCCTCCACCACCAGCTCGACGCCGCGCTCCCGGGCGAAGGCGGCGAGGGCCGCGGCGGTCTCCTGGGCCAGTTCGCCCAGGCGTACCGGTTCGCTGCCCACCCAGCGGGGCGCCTCGATCTGGGCCAGGGCCAGGAGGTCCCGCACCAGGGCGGCCATGCGTTCGGCCTCGGTGAGGATGCGATCGGCGAAGCGCGTGTGCTCCTCGGGCGAGAGCTCCAGGTCGCGCAGGGTCTCGGCGTAGCCGCGCACCGAGGTCAGGGGTGTCTGCAGCTCATGGGAGACGTTGGCGACGAAGTCGCGGCGCATCTGCTCGGCGGCCCGGTGCTCGGTGATGTCCTGGACGACGACCAGGGCCGCCGGCGCCTCCCGCCGCCCCCCGTCGGCGCGCTCGGCCGGTAGGGGCAGGACGCGCAGGCGGTAGGAGCGGCGCGGTGGGCCGGGCCGCTCGATGTCCGCGCGCTGGAGCTCCCCGCTCTGGAAGGCCGCGCGCAGGGCCCCCTCCAGGGCGGGCTCCGCCGCCAGCCCCAGGCCCCGGCCGCCCAGCGCCTGGCGCAGGCGCGGCCAGAGGCCCGCCGCCACGTCGTTGCAGAGCAGGACCTCCCCGCCGGCCCCCACCAGCAGGAGGCCCTCGGTCAGCCCGGCCAGCACCTCGGAGAGGCGCCCCCGCTCCGCCTCGGAACGGGCCCACTCCCCCTGCAGCCAGAGGCGGAACCGCTCCAGGTCCAGCCCCGCCTCCTGGGGCCGCACGGACCCGCTGGGGGCGAATCCCAGCGTCTCGGCGTAGGCGATGAGGGCGGCGGCGGCGCGGCGCAGCGCCGGGCCGCCCAGGTGGGCCTGCAGCGCCGCACCCGCCAGGCCCCCGAGGAGCGCGGCACCGCCGAGCCCCAGGGCCGCCCACCCGCTCACGCCCCGCCCCCTTCGGCCCTCAGCCGGTAGCCGAAGCCGCGCACCGTCTCCAGGCGCGCCGCGGCCCCCAGCACGTCGAGCTTCTCGCGGATGTGGCGGATGTGCACGTCCACCGTCCGCCGGTCGCCGAAGAAGTCCTCGCCCCAGACCGCATCCAGCAGCCGGTCCCGGCTGCAGACCTCGCCGGCGACCTCGGCCAGGGCACAGAGGATGCGGAACTCCGTCGCCGTAAGCGTCAGGGGCTCCTCCCGCAGCGTCGCCTGGACCCGCCGCCGGTCCAGGAGGAGGTCGCCGACGCGCAGCGTCTCGGATTCGCGCTTGGCGGGCGGCGTGGCCCGGCGGCGCAGGACGGCCCGCACGCGCGCCACCAACTCCCGCGGGGAGAAGGGCTTGGTCACGTAGTCGTCGGCGCCGAGCTCCAGGCCCGTGATGCGGTCCGCCTCGGCGTCCAGGGCCGTGAGCATGATCACCGCCGGGCCGCCCGCGGCGCCCCCGCCGGCCCGCAACTCGCGACAGAGGTCCCAGCCGCTGCCGTCGGGCAGCATCAGGTCCAGGACGACCACGTCAGGGGGGTGCTCGCCCCAGGCCTGGCGCGCCTCGGCGCCGTTGCCGACCAGGACCGTCTCGAAGCCGGCCCGGCCCAGGTGGAACCCGACCAACTCCCGGATCGCCGCGTCGTCCTCGACCACCAGTACCGTGGACCCCATCAGTCGTTCAACTCCGGGCGCTGACCGGTCACCGCATAGATCACGGCTTCGGCCAGGTTGGTGGCGTGGTCGGCGATCCGCTCCAGGTGGGAGGCGGCGAACAGGAGGTGGGTGCCCTGGTGGGCCGCCTCCGGGCGCTCGCCCATGAGCCCGATCAGGTCCCCGAACACGCGGGAGAAGAGGTGGTCCACCTCGTCGTCGACGGCGACCAGGGCGCGCGCCGCGGCCTCGTCCCGCCGCACGTAGGCGTCGACGGCCCGGGCGACCATGTCCTGGGCCAGCTCGGCCATGCGGGGGATGTCCACCAGGGGCTTGAGCAGCACCTGGCCCTCCAGGCGCACCGCCGTGCGGGCGATGTCGGTGGCGTGGTCGGCGATCCGCTCCAGGTCGATCAGGATGCGCAGCGCGGCCCCGATGGCCCGCAGGTCCCCGGCCACGGGCTGCTGCAGCGCCAGCAGCCGCAGGCAGTCCCGCTCCAGTTCCGCCTCGCGGTCGTCGATGGCCCGGTCCCCGGCGGCGATCTCCCGTCCTGCGGCGGCGTCCAGCGAGGCCAGGGCGGCGACCGCGGCGGCGATCACGCCCTCCACCTGCACGGCGAGCCCGACGATCCCCTGCTCCATGCGATCGAGCTGGACCTGGAAGCCCTCCCGCGCCGGCATCGCCCGCCCCCTCCCTCCGCTTGAGCCGCCCGGGGCTGCGCAGCACCCCGCCACGCGGGCGGACGACCGCGGCGCGGGCGACCTTCATCATAGTGGGCGAGCAGGCGGCACGCACCCCGCTGCCGCCGGCCGGGGAGGATCGGGCGTGGGACAGCCCCCCGGAGGCGGAACTGGCGCGCGGGACAGGCCCCCGGGAGGCGCGACGCGCAGGTCCGCCGAGTGGACGGGGGCGTGCCCAGGGTACGGCCGGGGGCGCGGCCGCCCGTTGAGACGCGGCGAAGAACGCGTGAAGGCTTGGTTAACGCAGGGAGGCCGGCAGGGCGCAGGAGCGCGGGGTCGGGGCACGAAGGCGGGGGCAGCGGCGCGGCACGAAGGCGGGGACAGCGGCGCGGACCTGGCGGCCGGCCGCGGGAGCGCGGGGACGCGCGACCCGGCACCGGCCAGGGCCCGGAACCCGGCAGCGGGGGCGCGGCGTCGCCACCGGCTGCGACACCCCCAGCCCTGGCGACGCTGCGGAGGGGGGCTGCCGCCTCCCCGAACCCCGCTCGCCGCTCAGCCCACGGGACGGATGCACTCGGCCCGTCGCAGCGCCCGCTGTGGACCACGGTCCAGACGCGGTGGACGCCAGCGGGCGCCGGGGAGCGGGAGCCACGCCCTCAGGCGCCCGCCGACGCCACCGGGCCCGAACGCTGAGGCCCCCCCAGCGGCTGCCGGCCGCCGTTGCGGCCCTGGGTGAGGCCGAAGCGCGCGTCCAGGTACGCGGCCACCCCGTCCTCGTCGTTGGTCGCCAGGACCTCGTCGGCCGCCGCCACGACCTCCGGTTGGGCGTTGCCCACGGCCAGCCGGAGGGAGGCGATCCCGAACATGGACAGGTCGTTGTGGTTGTCGCCGATCGCGGTCACGGCGCCGCGCGGCACGCCCACCCGGTCGGCGACCCACCCCACCATCTGCCCCTTGGTGGCGCGCGGGTGGTGGATCTCGAAGTGGTAGTAATCCGGCTTGTAGACGTCGCGGATCAGCGCCGTCGCCACCCGCTCCCCGTAGGTACCGTGCACCCAGGCCGTGAGGCCCAGCAGGTCCTCGCGGCGGGCCATGAACTGCACGACCAGGACCTCATCGGGAGGCCGCACCGCCGGCACGTGTCTCAGTCGCGGGTCGCCGTGTCGCACGCGCTGCTCCAGCCACAGGCGCTGCCCTTCGTTGACCGGGTCACCGTGGACGGCGACCTCGCGCCCCGCCGTGAAGCCGCAGACGATCGGGGGGAGCTTGCACCGGAGCCCCTCCGCCACCACCTCGGCGGCGAGGTCGCGGTCGAGCAGGTTGGCGGCCAGGCGGTCGCCGCTGCCCGGGTCCACGGCCAGCGCCCCGTTGAACACGGCGGCGGGCAGGCGAAAGCCGACGCCGGCCAGCAGCGGGCTCGCCGTGTGCTGGCTGCGGGCCGTGGCGTAGGTGATGCCCACCCCGGCGGCGATCGCGGCCCGCAGGACGCGGACGGTGTAGTCCGAGAGGCTCCGATCCGAGCGCAGGAGGGTGCCGTCGAGGTCCGTGACGATGAGTTGGTCCAAGCGTACCACCTCCCCCAGCCACCCACCGTGCCCAGTGCGCCACGCGCGCTGGGTGGCCCGTCCCCGGAGTCTACCCGGGACGCCGCCGGGGGGATAGGCCCCCCACCAGCAGGGCCAGGGGCAACCACCCGTCCGCCGCGGCGAGCAGCGCCCCAACCGCGACCAGCGCCGTACCGAACTGCAGGAGCCACGCCACCTGCTCCAGCTCAACCCACGGGCCGGATGCACTCGGGCCCGTCGCAGCGCCCGCTGTTGACCACGGTCGAGACGGGGCTGACGGCCATGCGCGAGGCCGGGAACGGCTCACAGGCCGCGGCGAGCTCCGCCGGATCGGCCGCCTGCAGCCACAGCGCCTCGTGCTCCGGCCGCAGGATCACCGGCTGCCGGTCGTGGCTGCCGGCCACCAGGTCGTTGGGCCGTGTGGTCAGAATGGTGCAGGTCGGGGGCGCGCCGTCCGCGGCGGGGGGCTCCCAGAGGCCGGCGAAGGCGAAGAGCGCCCCGCCGTCGACCGTGAAGCGCAGCGGCGTCTTGCCGCCGCCCGCCTCGCGCCGCCACTCGTAGAAGCCGTCGGCGGGGATCAGCAACCGCCGCCGGCGCAGGGCGGGGCCGAAGAGGCGGGAGGCGGCCGCCGTCTCGCTGCGGGCGTTGATCGGCGCCGGCCCCTTGCCGTCGCGCAGCCAGACCGGGGTGAAGCCCCAGCGGTACAGCTCGGCGCGGCGGCCCTCGGGGCCGGCACGAATGCCGAGGATGCCCTGGCCGGGGGCGACGTTGTACCGGGGGCGCAGGTCGAGCCCCGCCAGCGGCAGGGTGAGGGCGAAGCGCAGGGCCAGGTCCGCCTCGGGGCGCGTCTGGGTGAAGCGACCGCACATGCTGGGGGGATTCGCGACCAGCGCGGAGGGGCCTCCCGGGTCGAGTCGGCCGCGCAGGGGTCCACCGCTGGCGGTGACCCCTGCGCCCCCGCGGGACAGAAGCGACCACCCAGGGCAGGTCGCGCCGTGGGCGTCGGAGCGCGTGGCCAGGTCCTGAGGGTGCCGACACGCGCCCCGCGCGGCTGGCAGCCCTGGGGGCGGCGAACACGGCACGGACCCGATCCCCATCGGCGCCGTCCGAGCGCGCACCCCCGGGACCCGGGCTACCCGGGCCCCTCGCCCCGGGGCGGGGCCGCTTGCAAGGACCCCGGCCCGCCACTGGCGAATTCCACCCGCCGCCTTCCGGCGGCGGAGACATCGGCGTGGCTGCCCCATGGGCGACCGCGCTGCCGCCGTCGGCGGGTGACGCGCGGACAGGGCGGTAGTACCGGAGCGTGCTCCCCGGGGGGTTGCGGGAGCCCGCCGCCGCCGCGCCCCGCCGGTCTCCCGCGGTCGCACGAAAGGGGCTGACAGCGCCGATGTTGCGCATCGCCTTCATCGGGACCGGCGGCATCGCCGGCCGCTACCTCCGAACCCTCGCCCGGGAGAGCGAAGCGGGGCGGGCCACGCTGGCCGCCGCCTGCGACCTGCTCCCCGAGCGCGCCGCCGCCGCGGCCAAGCCCTTCGGGGCCAAGACCTACTCCGACTGGCGCCGCCTGCTGGAAGCGGAGCGCTACGACGCCGTCTTCGTCTGCGTCCCGCCGTTCGCCCACGAGGGCCAGGAGGAGGAGATCGTCGCCCGCGGCAGCCACCTCTATGTGGCGAAGCCCGTCGCCCTCACGGTCGACTACGCCCGGCGCGTGATGGACGCCGCCCGCCGGGCCGGTGTGCTCGCCTCCTCCGGCTACATGTGGCGCTACAACGACGTCAACGCGCGGGTGGAGGAGGCGCTGAGCGGACGGACGCTGGGCCTCGTCCTCGGCACGTACGTCAACCCCCTGCCCGGGACGCCCTGGTGGCGGGTCAAGGCCCAGTCCGGCGGGCAGATGGTGGAGCAGACCACGCACGTCTTCGACCTGGCCCGCTACTTCGCCGGCGAGGTGGAGAGCGTCAGCTGCTTGGGGACCTTCGGCATGCTGGCGGACGTCCCCGGCATGCAGACCGAGGACGCGTCGGTCTGCAACCTGCGCTTCGCCTCCGGCGCGGTCGGCAACATCGCCTCGTCCTGCGCCGCCGAGCGTGGCGGGCGCGTGGACCTCGAGCTGGTCGCCCGGCACGCCCTCGTCCGCTACGAGTGTGGCGGGAGCTTCCGCGCCTGGGTGGACGGGCAGGAGTCGGCGGGCCGCAACACCATCGACCCCTACGACGCCATCGTGGAGAGCTTCCTGGAGGCCATCCGCAGCGGCGATGCGGTCGCCCTGCGCTCGCCCTATGCGGACGCCGCCCGGACCCTGGCCGTGACGCTGGCGGCCGAGGCCTCCCTGGCCGCCGGAGGGGCCCCGGTCCCGGTGGAGCGACTCTGAGCCCCCGGGGGGGAGTGTGACGCCATGCGCTTCGGCGCCATGCAGGGCATTCTGCGGCGCTCCGGTCCCGCTCTGGTCGAGGCGGCGGCGGCCATCGGCTTCGACGGGGTGGAATTGGACATCGGGCCCGGGGATCCGGTGCTGACCCCGGCGGGCCGCGCCGCGGTCCGGGAGGCGGCCGCACGGGCCGGAATCGCCATCCCCTCGTTCTGCCTCGGCGCGCTTAACGGCTTCGGCTTCAAGAGCCCGGAGCCGGAGGCCCGGCAGCGGACGGCGGCCCTGATCCGCCAGGCGCTGGCGGCCGCCGCGGACCTGGGCGCGCGCGTGATCCTGATCCCCTTCTTCGGCAACTCGGAACTGCACACCGCCGTGGACCGGGAGCGCGTCGCGCAGGGCCTGCGCGAGGTCGCGCCGGACGCCGAGCGCGCGGGCGTGCGGCTGGGGATGGAGAACACCCTGTCGGCCGCCGAAGACCTCGAGATGCTGGAGGCGATCCGCTCCCCCGCCGTCGGCGTGTACTTCGACGTGTCCAACGCGATGTGGTGGCACCACAACAGCCCCGACGAGATCCGCCACCTGGGCCCCGCGATCGTGCAGATCCACTTCAAGGACGGCAGCGGCGGCCACAGCAACGCCATGCTGGGGGAGGGACACGTCGACTTCCCGGCCTGCGTCGCCGCCATGCGGGACATCGGCTACGAGGGCTGGGTCGTGCTCGAGTCGGCGGCGCCGCACGACCCCGTCGCCGACGCGCGGACCAACCTCGCCTTCGCGCGCGGCCTCTTTTCGTGAGGCGGCGCCCCTGGACGGGCGGTCAGGAGGGAGGCGGGGCCCCCTTTCCGGCCGGCGCGGAGCGGGCGAGGGCCGCGGCCCGGCGGGAACAAGATGACGCCGGCCAAGCTCCGCCTCGCCGCGGCGTCTCGGAACTCGGGTGCGGCGGGGGAAGTGAGACGTAGATTTCGGACATGGGTTATGGACGCCGGGAGCGGGGGGATGGGAAGCCCGGCGGGTGGCGTCTCAGAGAACGATCCTTTGCGCAACAACCAAGCTGCGATGGATAAACCGACCAATGACGCGACAACAGCCGTGACCGGCTACGCTCAAGCCCGGCGGACCGGCTATCCGACCTGAACCTCGACCTTCTCGGCGATGGCCCGGAGGTGCGCGAGGGCGGCAGAAACCTCCTCCTCCGTCCGGAGGTGCTCCACGCAGAGGGGCACGTCACCGGGCAGGGCCGCCAACGCCTCCAGCAACGCCGCGTAGTCGAGCGCGCCCGTGCCGACGGGCTCCTCGGCCAGATGGAAGGTGAAGCGCTCGGGGTGCAGCAGGGTGTCCTTGGCGTGCACCAGGCCGATCGCGGGGCCGAGATCTTGCACACAGCGTCGCAGGAATGAGCCGTTGTCGAAGTAGTTGTCCAGGCTCATCAGGTTGACGGGGTCCAAGAGGATGCCAAACATGGGATGGGCCACGCGGCGCACGGCCTTCGACGTCCGGGGCAGGGTGTTCAGCGGGGTCATCACCCAGGTCTCGACCAGCAGGCGCACGCCCTCGCCGCGCACATCCCCCGCCGCCACGACGTCGCGGCACGAATTCGCCAGCCGGTCGAGCGCGGCGTCGCTGAAGTTGTCCCGGTGCGCCGCGAACGTCTCGCGCGGGCGCGCCGGGTCGCAGTGGCCCGCGCCCGTGCACACCGCCCTCGCGCGGGCGGCAGCCGCCAACGCCATCGAACGGCGCAGCCGCTGGACGGCCTCCCCGCGGACCTCATCCACCGGCGTGCTCACGTTCTGGTAGTCCGACACCTGGACGATGTGGACGCCCGCGTCGGCGAAGCGGCGACCCAGAGCGGCCGCGTCCGCCTCCGTCGCGCCCCCGGGGAAGGCGATCCCCGTGCCCCACAGGCCCTGGCGCTCGGCCATCCGCAGGGCGTCGTCGGGCGTGGGCGCGGGCAGCAGCGCGCAGAGGCGGATCATCGCGCCGTCACCTCGGCCAGGGCCACCGGACGCCCACCCTCCGCCATGGAGCGGTAGGCGGCCTCGATCGCGGCGATGACCTCCAGGTTGTCACGGCCGTTGCAGAGGGGCGGGCGGCCCTCCGCCAGCGCCGTGAGGAACTCGACCATGGAGTGGCCGAAGGCGTCGGGGAACCACTCACCGTGGAACTGGGGGAAGGTGCGGGCCGCCGGGCGGATCGTGGCGACCTCGACCTCACCCGAATGGGCCGTGATGGCGCCATTGTCGCCCTGGATCACGATCTCCTCGTGCGAGTGGGCGCGCGGCT
Organism: Clostridia bacterium; assembly: GCA_027335545.1. The sequence continues at coordinate 1,254 of DAHWHV010000042.1, read as the reverse complement.
TTCCGCCCCGGTAGGACCAGTTGTTGACGATTAGACCCTGCAGGCCCGAGGCGTAGCGCAGCGTGAGCACGCCCAGGTTCTCGCCCACGAGGGCGGGCTGCGAAGGGTCGCGGGCGCCGAAGGCGGCGACCGTCTCGGGCGCGCCGAACCAGTGCTGGACGAGGGCGTAATGGTGGACGCCCATGTCGGCGACGATCCAGCGCGCGCGCTTGGCGAAGTGGGGGTGGTCGGCCGCCCAGAGGCCGCGGTTCTCGATCTGGTAGTAGTAGGGGCGACCGATGGTGCCGTCGCGCAGATAGCCGTGCAGCGCGGAGAAGGCGGGCACGAAGACGGAGTTCTGGTTGACGCGGAAGGGGACGCCAGCGCGCTCCGCCAGCTCGACCAGCTCGAGCGCCTCGGCGTAGGTCTGGGCCATCGGCTTCTGCACCTGGAGCGGCTTGCCGGCGGCCGTGATGGCGGCGATGACGGGGAAGCGCATCTCGCGGTAATGGGGGACGGTGACGTCGACGACGTCGACCTCGGGGAGGCGGCACATCTCGGCGACGGCCTCGGGGCCGGAGAAGACCTTGGGGATGTTCCAGCGCTCGCGGGCGGCTTCCGCCCGGAGGCGGTCGGCGTCGGCGCCGGCGACGACGCGCAGGCCGCGGCGGCGATAGGCCTCCAGGTGGGTGTTCGCGATGTCGCCGAGGCCGGCGATGGCGATGCCGAAGTCCTGCGACGCGCGGCCGCGCAGTGCGGCGAGGGAGGCGGGGGCTGCAGGCGCGGACATGGCAGATCCTCTCCACCATCGGTGAGATGGCTACCGAATATCTATTCGGTAAGCTGCGCCATCTATTCGGTAAGCTGCGCCAGAGTCCTTGCGGTGGAGTGAAGGGGGGGCTGGACAGCGCTGGGCGGGGGCTTGAGGCCCACGCCGACCCGCAGGCCAAGGGCATCCACCGGGGGAGCCCCCCGGACGAGCCCTGCCGGAAGCCCACCCAGGCCCGAGGGACCCGATGGCCGGGAGCGCCCAGGGGCCACGGGGACGGGGCGCGAAACGGGGACGACGAGGGCGCCGTGGTCTCGGAGTTCACGGACGAGCACGACATCTTCGTGGACCCGGAGCCCCGCCGCGCCACCCTGGTGCGGGGGTAGCGGCGCCGCGGGCGGCCGGGACCCGTCCCCGGCCGCGGGAGGCCCAACGGAGGGGGGACGCCCGTGCCCCGGGCCACGCGCGGCGCCAGGGGGCACCCCTGCTTCGCCGCCGCCTACGAC
>DAHWHV010000039.1 GCA_027335545.1 Clostridia bacterium | reverse complement strand
GCCGTGGGCGGCGCGGGGCGCGGCGGCCCCGCACGCGCCCACGCGGGGGAGCGCGCACCGGCCACAGCCCCGGCCGACCTCGCGGCCGAGGCCGCCCGCTGGATCGGGGAGGTACGCCGATGGGCGCGAGCGCGCTGAGCGGCGGGCGCCGGAGGGGCTGGCTCTGGGGAGCGGCCGCGCTCCTGGCGGTGCTCGCGGCGGTGGGCGCATGGGTGCTGCGCCCCGCTGCCCCCGGCCCACCGAGCACGTTTCGCTCCAACCCTGGCGGCATGCGCGGGCTCTACCTGCTGCTCCGTGGGCAGGGTGTGCCCGTCGCGCGGTGGACGCGGGCGGGCTGGCCCGCCACGGGCCTGTTGGTGGGGGCCGTCGGCCCGGTGCCACCGAGCCTTCGCCAGGCACGGTCGCTACGGCGCTGGGTCGCCACCGGGCACCGCGCCGTCCTGGCCGGCACGGCGCCGTCGCTCCTGCGGGCCTTTGGCCTGACCTTCCTCCCGGACCCCTACCCGTTCCCGTGGGCGCGGGCGGCCATCGGCCTCCCGTCGCTGCGCGGGGCCGACCAGGTCCTGCTGCCCGAGCCGGCGGTGCTGCTCCCCGAGCCGGGCGGACCGACGGCCGTCCCGCTGTATACCGTCTTCCCTGGGCTGCCGGCCGTGGTCCAGCTGCCGGTGGGGAGCGGCAGTCTCGTGTGGCTAGGCAGTGCCCAGGTGTGGACGAACCAGACACTGGTCGCCAACCCCGGCAACCTGCGCCTGGCGCTGAACCTGCTTGACACCGGTGACCACGTGTGGTTTGACGAGGCGGTATTCGGCCGCGGGGCCGTCGCGGCGGGGGCGCCACGCGGCTTGCCAACACCGGCCGGCGTGCGGCGTCCCACCCTGCCCTGGCCGCTGAACGCGCTACCCGCGCTACTCGCGGCGGTGGCCGCCGGCGCTGCCGGGCTATGGGCCGCCGGCTGGCGACGCCTGCCGGTCCGCCCGGACCCGCCACGGGCGCCGGCGCCGGACGAGGCGGTGCGCGCTTACGGGCTGTTGCTGTTCCGCGCGGGCGCGACGCGGGCCGCGCCACGGCAGCCAGAGGGCTGAGCGCCGCCATGGCAGCGCCGTGGGGGCGTGGCGGAAGTGGGCCCAACGGAGGGAGCCGGAGCCGGTGCAGGGCGAAGAGGGGGCGCGCGTTCCGACCAAGACCGTGGCCGCACCGCCATCGGAGGCGGACATCGCCGCCGCGGCGGCCCTGGCGGGTGAACTGCGCGCCGCGCTGGCCGACCTCCTCTTCGGCCAGGACGCGCTGATCGCTGGTCTGAGTACGACCCTGCTCGCGGGCGGCCACGTGCTGCTGGAGGGTCCGCCGGGCGTCGGCAAGACCCTGGCCGCTCGCGGGCTCGCGCGGACGCTCGGCGGTAGGTTCTCGCGCATCCAGTGTGTGCCGGACCTGCTTCCGGCCGATGTCACGGGCTCCTCCGTGTTCCGCCGCGAGACGGGGGCCTTTGAGGTACGCGAGGGACCCCTCTTCGCCCACGTCGTCCTGGTGGACGAGCTGAACCGCGCGACGCCGCGCACCCAAGCCGCCCTGCTGGAGGCCATGGCGGAAGGGCAGGTCACCATCGACGGGCGCACTCTGGCGCTCCCCCAGCCGCACCTGGTGATCGCCACACAGAACCCGCTGGACGCCGAGGGCACCTACCCGCTGCCGCTCAGCGAGCGCGACCGCTTCCTGCTGCAACTGCGCGTCGGCTACCCGCCGCCGGAGCACGAGCGCGCTATGCTAACGGCCAGCGGCAGCGGGCAGATCGGGCTGGAGACGCTGGCGCCGACGCCCACGGCCCCCGCGCAGGCCGCGCCCGGCGGCGCCGCGTCCCCGGACATGCTGCGCCGCTGGCTGGCCGCCCGGCGCGCCGTGCGCGCGGCCGTCGCCGCGGGCCCCGCGGTCGCGGACTACGTCTACCGTCTGATCGCCGCTACGCGGGCCCACCCAGACCTCGAACTCGGCGTCAGCCCGCGCGGGGGCCTCCTCCTCTTGGCCGCGGCCCGCGCCGTGGCCGCCCAGGAGGGGCGCGCCTTCGTCACCCCCGACGACGTGCAGTCCTGCTGGCTGCCGGTGGCGCGGCATCGCATCCGCCCGCTCGCCTCCGTGGAACTGGAGGGTTTCGACCCGGACGCGCTGCTGGAACGCATCGCTGAGGAGATCGATGTGCCACGCTGAGGCCGGAGCGTGACGGAGGCGCCGCCGAATCCAAAGACCGTGCTCCCGGGAACGGGCCGGAGGGGTCACGCCCGCGCCGGGTGGCCGCAGGCGGCGCTGGAAGCCCCGCGCGGTGGGAGCGGCCGCCCGACGGTCGCGATCCCGCGGTGGCTCGGCCAGACTGGAACGGGACCCGGGCGCGCCGCGTGCCGACGGTACGGCTGGCGCTGCTGCTGGCTGCGGTCTCCCTGCTCCTGCTGCTGGAAGGCGCGACCCTGCCGGCGTCCCTGCGCGTCCCCGTGGCCGTCCTGACGCTGGGAGCCACCCTGCTGGCCGCGCTTGCGGACGCGGCGGGCGCGGCGCAGCCGCAGGAACTGGAGTGCGCGCGCCTGGTGCGCGGCCCACTCTGCTTCGGCCGGCCCGCGCACGTAGAGGTGGCCTTCTGCTGGCGACCCGTGCGCACCAGCACCAGCCGTGGGGTGGCGGCGACACGGCGGTTCTGGTGGGCCGACCTGCCCCCCGCGGGGTGGACCGCCGCGCCCCCGCAGGGGCACGGCCAGCTGGCCCCCGGAACGCCGCTGGCCGCGGCGTACGATGTGGTGCCCTGCGTCCGCGGGCGGGTCCGCTGGAAGGGGCCGCGGCTGACGCTCGACACACCGCTGGGCCTCTGGGCCCTAGCGGTGTCTGTTGGCGCCGCCGAGGAGCACACGGTCATGCCCGGCGGGCTGCCACAGGGCCTGCTGCCCGGGCGGCGGGAGCAGGCGGGCGCCCCGGCCGCCGGGGACTGGGGCGTGGAGCCCGACGGCGTCCGCCCCTACCACCCCGGGGAGGACGCGCGCCGCATCTCCTGGCGGGCCAGCGCCCGCCGCGACGAGCCACTGGTGGCGCGGCTGCGCCCCGAGCGCGGGCAGCGCGTGCTCCTGGCGGTGGACGCCGGCCGCTGGTCCGCGGTCGCCGTCGCCGGCCAGCCCGTACCCACCACCCGCCTGGACGCCTTCTGCGCGGCCGCGCTGCAGGTCGCGGGGACCGCGCTGGCGGCCGGGGACGCCGTGGGCCTGGCGTTGCTGCGGGACAGCGGTCCCATCGTGCTGGCGCCGCGCGGCGGCGCGGCGGCCCTGCCCGGGCTCGCCGGCATGCTGGCGCTCGCCGTGCCGGGGGAGCGCGACGTGGAGGGGGCGCGCGCCACGACCGCGATCCACCAGGCGGGGGCCGACCTCGTCCTCTGTT
>DAHWHV010000037.1 GCA_027335545.1 Clostridia bacterium | reverse complement strand
CTGGGCCGGGCGCCCCGGAGGGGGCCGGGCCTCGCGGCCCCCCCCGGGCCTGTCCCGCGGGTTCATCCGCTCCCGCCCCCGTCCGGGCTGCGGAACAGCCCCACGGGCAGCCGGTTGCCACGCGCCTCGAGGGTGGGGAGGAAGGAGGGGACGACCCCGGTGGCCCGGAAGCGGCCGCGCACGCGCTGGTGCTCCTCCGAGCCGCGCTGCTCGTGCAGCCCCTGCACCTCGAAGACGAACAGGTCCTGCAGGGTGATGGTGTCGCCCTCCAGGCCCAGGACCTCCGTGATGTGGGTGATGCGGCGCGTCCCGTCCCGCATGCGGCTCTGGTGCACGATCACGTCGATCGCCGAGGCGATCTGCTCGCGGATGGCGCGCGAGGGGAGTTCGGTGCCGGCCATCAGCACCATTGTCTCCAGGCGGTAGAGGAGTTCGCGCGGGGAATTGGCGTGGGCCGTGGTCAGCGAGCCGTCGTGCCCCGTGTTCATGGCCTGCAGCATGTCCAGGGCCTCGCCGCCGCGGACCTCGCCCACGACGATCCGGTCCGGCCGCATGCGCAACGCATTGATCACGAGGTCGCGGATGCTGACGCGCCCGCTGCCCTCGGCGTTGGGGGGCCGGCTTTCCAGGGACACCACGTGGCGCTGCTGCAGGCGCAACTCCGCCGCATCCTCGATGGTGACCACGCGCTCGTGCTCCCCGATGAAGGACGAGAGCACGTTGAGCGTGGTGGTCTTGCCGGACCCCGTGCCGCCCGAGACCAGGATGTTGATGCGCCCGGCCACGCAGGCCCGCAGCAGCAGGGCCATCTCCGGGGCCAGGGTTCCCCGGCCGACGAGGTCGTCGATCCCCAGCGGCTTCTTGCTGAACTTGCGGATGGTGAGGGCCGCCCCGCGGACGGCCAGGGGCGGGATCACGGCGTTGACGCGGCTGCCGTCGGGGAGGCGGGCGTCCACCATGGGGGAGCTCTCGTCGATGCGGCGACCCAACGGCGCCACGATCTTCTGGATGGTCTGCAGCAGGTGCGCGGGGTCGCGGAAGCGGACCCCGGTGTGCGTCAGGTGGCCAGCGCGTTCCACGAAGATGTCCTCCGGCCCGTTGACCATGATCTCGGTCACGGCCTCATCGTCCAGGAGGGGCTGCAGGGGGCCCAGGCCCGCGATCTCCTGGACGGTGTGCCGCGCCACCTCCTCGCGCTCGCTGCGGGCCAGCGCCTGGCCGGTCTCGGCGAGCAGGTCGTCGAGCCCGCGGCGCACCCGGGCCCCCAGGGCGGCGCCGCTGATGCCGCTGACGTCGCCCTCCGGATCGGCCGCCAGGCGCCGGATCAGTTGCAGGACCAGTTCCCAGCGCACGGGGCGGGCCGCGGCGACCACGGGCGGGCGGGGGTCGGCGGGCTCGGTCGCCGGGCGCGGCTCCGCCTCGGGGCCGCCCTCTGCCTCTCCCCCGGATCCATCGGCCCCAGCGACGGGCGTGCCGCCCGCCTCCGCGGCCGGCGATGGCGCATGGCTGGATGGCGCATGGCTGGATGGCGGATGGAGGGGCCACGCGCCGTCCGGCGCCGGAGCCCCGCTCCCCGTCGGTGCACGCTCGGCCAGACGCTTGAGGATGGACACGTCACCGCCTGGCGCAGGGGGGCACCGACCCCTCGGCCGGCCCACCGCCCCAGACTCTCGCCCCTTTCGGCAGCGGATTTGCCCCTCGGGGTACGGGGCGGCCTCGCCCCAGCCCCGGGCCGTGAGCCCCTGTCCCAGGGCCTCCGTGCCCCGGGGGCCCTGTGCGTCTGCGTCCCGACTCCCCTGCGCGCGTGGGCCGCTGCCGCGCTCGGCGGGTTGCGGCGCACCGCTTGCGGGTCGGCCGCGGCGGGCTGCGGCGCCCCCTGCCGGAGCGGGTGGGACGCGCGGCCCACCCGCTCACCCGGCCTGGGTCATGCCGCGCGCCCGGGCGCCCACAGGGC
>DAHWHV010000022.1 GCA_027335545.1 Clostridia bacterium | reverse complement strand
GCCGCACCCGCCGCACGCCCCCGGCGGCCGCCCGCCCGAGCCCGCTCGGCGGACGCAGCGGAGCCCGAACCCGGGCCGGCGGACGCAGGCGCCCGCCCCTGCTCGGGCGGCCCACTGGCCGTCTCTGCCATACCCATATTCCCTCCTCGGTCTGGCCCGCCGCCGTCTCCGGGCACCAGATCCGGACGTGGTCGCAGGAAAAGTCCCTTTTCCCGCAACCACCTAGCCATCGAACCGGCGGGCGATCAGGCTGACGTTGTGCCCCCCAAAACCGAAGGAGTTCGAGAGCGCCACATCGATCCGCGCGGACCGCGCGGCGTTGGGGACGCAGTCGATCTCGCACTCCGGGTCGGGGTCCGTGTAGTTGATAGTCGGTGGCAGCGTGCCCTCTTCCAGGGCTCGCACGCACAGGATGAGCTCCACCGCCCCGGCCGCCCCGAGCAGGTGGCCGGTCATGGACTTGGTCGAACTGATCGGCAGGCGCTCCGTGTGCGCTCCGAAGACGGAGCGAATGGCCTGCACCTCCTCCCGATCCCCGACCGGGGTCGAGGTGGCATGGGCGTTGATGTACCCCACGTCCTCCGGCCGGAGCCCAGCGTCGGCCAGGGCCCGCCGCATCGCCAGGATCTGGCCGGCCCCCCCGGGCGCGGGCCGCACGACGTCATACGCGTCCGCGGACAGGCCGTAGCCGACGAGTTCCGCGCGGATGCGGCCGCCCCGGCGCCGCGCGGCGTCCAGATCCTCGAGGATCAGCGCGCCACCGCCCTCCCCCAGCACGAAGCCGTCGCGACCGGCGTCGAAGGGACGACAGGCGGCGGCCGGGGCCTCGTTGTGGGTGGACATCGCCCGCATGGCGCAGAACCCCGCCACGGACAGCGGCAGCAGGGCCGCCTCCGTCCCGCCGGTGACCATCATGTCCGCATCGCCGCGCTGGATCGCCCGAAAGGCGTCCCCCACGGCATTCGCCGAACTGGAACAGGCGGTGACCGTCGTGACGTTCGGCCCGCGCGCCCCCGTGACGATGGACACCTGGGCCGAGGCCATGTTGGCGATCATCATGGGCACGAAGAACGGGCTGACCCGGTCGGGGCCGCGCTGCATCAGGACGGCGTTCTGCTCCAGGAGCGTCTCCATGCCGCCGATCCCGGTGCCCATGATCACCCCCACGCGGTCCAGTTCGACCTCGGACCAGACCACGCCCGCGTCCTCCCCGGCCATGAGCGCACAGGCTACGGCGTACTGGGCGAACCGGTCCATGCGCCGCGCGTCCTTGCGGGGCAGCCACGGGTCGGTGGAAAACCCCTTCACCTCCGCGGCGATGCGGCACGGATAGGCGGAGGCGTCGAAGCGGGTGATCGGCCCGATGCCGCACTCCCCCGCGACGACACCACGCCACAGGGCCTCGACGTTGAGGCCGAGCGGCGTCACCGCCCCGACCCCGGTAATGACCACCCTCCGCGCCACCTTGGCGGTTCCCTCCTCGCAGCGGGGCAGCGGGTCAGGGCCAGCGGGTCAGGGCCAGCGGATCAGCACGGCCGACGCCTGGCGGCGGGTCCCTGCCGGGCCCCCGCCGCCTCGATCCCCACCACCCGTTCCGCCTACTGGGCGTGCTCCTGGATGTACTTCACCGCGTCCCCGACGGTCGCGATCTTCTCGGCGTCCTCATCGGGGATCTCGACGCCGAACTCTTCTTCCAGAGCCATGATCAGTTCCACAATGTCCAGCGAGTCCGCCCCCAGGTCTTCGATGAACGATGCCTCCGGGGTCACCTCGGCTTCCTCCGCACTCAACTGCTCGACGATGATCTTCTTGACCTTCTCCAACGCGTCCTGGGCCACGGGCCTCGCCTCCCTTGTCCTTGGCGCTGTCCTTTGCGCTGCTGCCTGCCACCCCGCCGGACATCTCGCATCCCGCCCCAGCCGTCTCCCGGGCGGCCAGGGGGAAACCAGAGCAAGACCTGGAGAAAGACCCAGCGAAGAAGCCACCACACCCCCGGGCGGCGCCCGGGTCCCCGGCCCCGGACTCGCCGGAGGGGCTCTGCCCACCCACCCAGCCGGCGTCCGCACCGCGCCTCCGGGACCCCGATGGCCTGGAACGGGTCGGAGCCGGGACCGGACGGGGAACGGACCGGAGTCCCGGACCGATCCCCAGACGGACGGGTCCCGCGCGGGCCGGCCCCCGGGCGTGGCCCGGCGGCCCCCCGCGCCACGCCGCTCCCCGGTGAGGCCCTCGCCCCAATGCGGGCGCTGGCCGCGGCCCCCTACGCCCCGCCCATCGTCAGGCCCCCATCCACCACCAGCACCGTCCCCGTGATGTAGGCGGCGGCGGGCGAGGCCAGGAACGCGACCGCCGCCGCCACGTCCTCCGGCCTGCCGGGACGTCCCAGGGGCACTCGCGCCAAGACCGCCTCCGCCGCGGCCGCCGGGACGCCCGCCGTCATGTCCGTGGAGATCCACCCGGGCGCCACCGCGTTGACGGTGACCTGCCGCGACGCCAACTCCGCCGCGGCCGCCCGTGTCAGTCCGATCAGCCCGGCCTTGGCCGCACTGTAGTTGGCCTGTCCCGCGTTGCCGCACAGGCCGGCGACCGAGGCCACGTTGACGATCCGTCCCGAACGCTGCCGCAGCATGGTCCGGGCCGCCGCCCGCAGGCAGAAGAACGCCCCGTCCAGATCCGCGCGCAGGACCTCCGTCCAGTCCTCATCCTTCATTCGCAGCAACAGGCCGTCCCGCGTCCGCCCCGCGTTGTTCACCAGCACATCCAGGCGCCCGAAGCGCTCCAGCGCCTGCCCCACCAGGGCGTCTGCCTGCGCCCGCTCCCCGACGTCCCCCCCTACCGCCACCGCCGACCCCCCGCGGGCGGCGATGGCCGCCACCACCTCCTCCGCCGCATCCGCGCGGCTATGATAACCGACCACCACCCGATTCCCCGCCGCTGCCAGGGCCAGGCACACGGCCCGGCCGATCCCCCGCGAGCCACCCGTCACCAGCGCCACCGGCCCGTCCACCACGCCCGCCCCCTCCCCCGCCCGGCCGCCTACGCTACCCGCAGCGCCCCCCGAGTTCCTGCAGGCACGTCTCCAGCGCCTCCGGATCCCCCAGCGCGAAGCCCCGCGCCTCGGGCAGGATGCGCGGTAGCAGAGAGGTGAGGGTGCGCCCGGGCCCCACCTCGAGGAAGGTGTCGCAGCCCATGGCCCCGAGGCGCCGCACACACTCCTCCCAGCGCACGGGTTCGGTCACCTGGCGCAGCAGCGCCGAGCGCAGGGCGGCCGGCTCGCGCACGGGCTCCGCCGCGGCGTTGCCGACGACGGGCACGCCGGCTCGGCGCAGCGGCAGGGCCTCCAACTCCGGGCGCAGCCGCTCCGCCGCCGGGCCCATCAGGGCACAGTGGAACGGGGCGCTGACCGGCAGCGGGGCCACCCGGCGGGCCCCGAACGCCCGGCCCAACTCGGCCGCCCGCCGCACCGCCGCGAGGTGGCCGGCGATCACGATCTGCCCCGGGGCGTTCAGATTGGCCGCGGAGAGCACCCACCCCCCCGGCGGTGGATCGGGCAACTCCGCCACGGCGGCGGCGCAGAGGCGCCCGGTCTCCTCCAGGCCCAGCCCGAGCACGGCGGCCATGCCTCCGGTGCCCAGGGGCACGGCTTCCTGCATGTAACGGCCCCGCAGGCGCACCAAGCGGGCGAGGGGCCCGAGGTCCGCGGCCCCGGCCGCCAACACCGCGCCATACTCCCCCAGGGACAGGCCCGCCGCGGCTGCGGGCGCGATCCCGCGCTCCGCCAGCACGGCCAAGATCGCTGCGCTGACGGCCAGGATCGCCGGCTGGGTGACCTCCGTCTCCAGCAAGCGCGCCTCGGGACCGCGCAGACACAACTCGGGCAGGTCGAGGGCGCAGGCCGCCGCCGCCTGCTCGATGGCCCGCCGCGCCGCCGGCTCCGTCTCGTAGAAGGCCCGACCCATGCCGACGAACTGGGCGCCCTGGCCCGGGAACAGGAAGGCTAACCGCATACGGCCGGCTCCCCTCGCACCGCCGCGGCGAGACCGGCGCCCCTCAGACCCACCGGAGCGTCACCGCCCCCCAGGTCAGGCCAGCGCCGAAGGCCACCGCCAGCACGATGTCCCCGGCGTGCAGCCGCCCGGCCGCCACCGCCTCCGACAGGCCGATGGGGATCGAGGCCGAGGAGGTGTTGCCATAGCGGTCGATGTTGACCCAGACCCGCTCCATGGGAAAGCCGAAGCGCCGCGCCGCGGCCTCGATGATGCGGAAATTCGCTTGGTGCGGCACCAGCAGCGACACATCCTCCGGCCGCAGCCCGGCCCGGGACAGGGCTTCCTCCGCCGCGTCGCCCATGATCTGCGTGGCGAAGCGGTAGACCTCCCGGCCGTTTTGGGAGAACGTGTTGAGCCCGGCCGCGAGCGTCTCCGCGGTCGTCGGCATGCGGCTGCCCCCGGCCGGCATGCACACCAGGGGGCCGCCGGCCCCGTCCGCGCCGAGGTAGGTGGAGAGCACCCCGCACCCGGCGTCTACCGGACCCAGGACCGCCGCTCCCGCCCCGTCCCCGAGCAGGATGGCGGTGCTGCGATCTCCCCAGTTCAGGATCTTGCTGAGCACCTCCGCGCCGACCACCAGGGCGTAGCGGATGCTCCCCGCCCGGATCAGCGCCTCCGCCGTGGAGAGGGCGTAGAGGAACCCCGTGCACGCGGCGGAGATATCCATCGCCGCGGCGCCGGGGGCCCCCAGGCGCTCCTGCAGCACACAGGCCGTGGAGGGAAAGGCGTGGTCGGGCGTGACCGTCCCGACCAGGATCAGGTCCAGTCCGGCGGGGGCCACCCCGGCCCGCTCCAACGCCATCCGCGCCGCGGGCAGCGCCAGATCGCTGCAGGCCTGCCCCGGGGCCGCCACGCGGCGTTCTCGGATGCCGGTGCGGCTGCGAATCCACTCGTCGGTGGTCTGCAGCGTCTCGGTCAATTCGGCGTTGGTCACCGCGCGCTCCGGTACGTGGTGGCCCACCCCGAGCACCCCCGCGGCGGGCGCCTCACCCCGACGCCCCACCCCGGTCCCAAAGCCCCGGGCGGGCGCGACGCTGCCGGGGTCAGTCACCGGCGGTCTCCCCTTCCCCGCGCTGACCCGGGGCGGTGCCGCGCTCACTGAGGCTCGCCGCGAGTTCCCGCACCAAGCCGCTCCTGGCCATACCCGCGGTCGCCCGGATGCCGTTTTTCAGCGCCCGGGCATCGGAACTCCCGTGGCACTTCACACACAACCCCTGCAGGCCCAGCAGCGGCACCCCTCCATACTCCGCGTAGTCCAGCTGCTTGCGCAGGCCCCGCAGGGTCCGGGCGGCCAAGGCCGCCCCCACCAGCGTGAGCAGCCCCGAGTGGCGCAAGGCGCGGCCCATCACCTGGGAGATGCCGATACCGAACCCCTCGATGACCTTGATCACCACGTTGCCCACGAACCCGTCGGTGACCACCACGTCGGCGCGGTCGCCGAACAGGTCGCGCCCCTCGATGTTGCCGACGAAGCGCAACGGGGCCGCCTGCAGCAGGGCGAAGGCCTCACGACTCACCGCCGTGCCCTTGCGCTCCTCGGTCCCCACGTTCAGCAGGGCCACCCGGGGCTGGCGGATGCCGCGGGCGCGCTCCGCGAACAGACTCCCCATCACCGCGAAGTCGTAGAGATTGCGCGCGTCCGCGTCCAGGTGGGCCCCCACGTCCAGGATCACGAGCCCCTGACCGTTGACCGTGGGCAGGACCACCGGCATCGCGGGACGCTGCACCCCAGGGAGGCGGCCGAAGGTCAGAAAGGCCCCGGCCATCAGTGCCCCCGTGTTGCCGGCCGAGACGAACCCATCCGCCTCGCCCCGCTTGCACAGGCCGAGGCCGACGCCGATGGAGGAGTCGCGCTTCTCCCGCAGGGCGACGGTCGGCGCCTCCCCGGACCCGATCACCTCCGAGGCCGGCACGATCTCGCAACGACTCCGGAGCCGGGCCGGGGCGCCGCCCAACTCCGGGGCGAGCGCCTCGGGACGACCGACCAGCGCCACCTGCAGGTCCGGGTCCGCCTCGAGCGCGGCCAAAGCACCCGCGACCGGTGCGTTGGGCTGGTGGTCCCCACCCATGGCGTCGACGGCGATGCGCATCCTCACCAGAACCCCTTCCCCAGGGGAGGGCGGGGACCTCGACCCCGCAGCCCCCCGCACCGCCCGGCTCCGGGGCGCACCGCCCGGGCCCCTGGAGGGCCGCCCCTGGCGGCTCCCCGTTCAGGGCCCCCGCTCACGACTCCTTGGTGGCCGCGCCCTCGTCCACGCCCTCGTCCACGCCCTCGTCCACGGAATCCACCACGAACTTCGCCCGAAACACGGCCTCGTCCCCGCAGCGGATCTGGACGAGCACCACTCGCCGCTCCCCGGACGCCCGCGCCCCGCGGCGCAGGACCTCCGCCTTGGCCACCAGCCGGCCGCCGGCGCGCGCCGCCCGCCGGAACTTCAGGCTCGCCACGCGCACATCCGCCGCCACCAGGCCGCTGGTGGCGACCGCCAGGGCCTCGGCATCGGCGAAGAGGGCAGGATCCTCGGCCCAGGGCACCGCCCCCGCCGGTCCCGGTGACAGGAGCGCCACCGCCGACACGCCCGGCTCCAGGTCCACGACCTCTCCCCGTAGGGCGGGCGCCGCCCCCCCGCGCAACGAGCGCTGGGCGACCTCTCGGGCGCGATGCCGGACCTCGGGAATGCCCATGGCCAAGCGGTCCAGGCGCACGGTCTGGACGCTGACGCCCAGCAGCCGGCCCAGCCCCGAGTCCGTCAGCAACGGGTCCCGCAGGAGCGCCGCGCGGAGGTGTTCGCGCCTGCGGCCCCGCCGGGCTGCGGCCACCCCTTCGCGCACCCCGGCGCCCCCTCCCGGCCCGGTCCGCCTCCGGAGGGCGGACTGTGTTGGCACCTGCTTCTAACACATGGCCCTAATTGGAACGCCTGCCAGTATAGCCGGAGTACGGGATGCGATTCAAGGCGTGGCGCCGCGTCCGCGGGGACCCGGCGCAGTCGCCTCGCTAGGCCGGGCGCTAGGCCGGACGCTGGGCCGGGCGAGGGGCCGCACCAAGGCCGGCGCAGAGGCCACCGGCGCT
>DAHWHV010000002.1 GCA_027335545.1 Clostridia bacterium | reverse complement strand
CCGTCCCAAAGATCTCGTCGGTGTCGAACCGGTTGTACAGGACGGGGTCCCGCTCCGTCTCCGCGGTCTGAACGCCGTACACGACCCCCTGATTGAGATCCGTCGCCGCCAAGCCCCACGCCCGGCAGCAGAAGTGGATATTGTGGCTGTCGTGGACCTTGGAGAGGTGATACATCGATCCTGGTTGCTTCGGATAGGGCAGCACGTCGCTGCGGCCCTTATGGTGGATCTCGATGTACCCCTCCTCGATGTCGATCCCCGGGGTCCCATACTCACCCATCGTCCCCAGCTTGATCAGGTGGCAGGCGGGGACGATCTCCTTGATCCCGTACAGGAGGTTCAACGTACCCACGACATTGTTGACCTGCGTGAACACGGCGTGCTGGCGGTCGATCATCGAGTAGGGTGCGGAGCGCTGCTCGGCGAAGTGGACCACGGCCTCCGGCTGCTCCCGGCGCAACACCCTGGTCAGGAAGGCGGCGTCGGTCATGTCCCCCATGTGGCTGCGGATCGCCTTCCCCGTCAGCGCCTCCCACTTGGCCAGTCGTTCCTGGAGCGAGGCGATGGGGGTCAGGGACTGGGTGCCCAACTCCTGGTCCCACTGACGGCGGATCAGGCTATCCACCACGGAGACGTCGTGCCCCTGGGCCGACAGGTGCAGGGTCGTCGGCCAACCGCAGAAGCCGTCGCCTCCGCAGACGATAACGCGCATGGCTCACTCTCCCAATGCCGATGTACCCGCGCCCGGGCCGGGCCAGGCCCGTCTACCCCCATGTAGCGGCGGAGCGGACACGGGACGGGACGGCTGGTCGGCCCGGGAGCCCGGCCGCACCCAACCCCGGAGCCGGTTCGCCGCAGCGAACCGGGCCTCCTGTGCCGCCCGCCCCTCGCCCCGCCGCCGGCCCGCTCCGCGCACCGTCCAGGGCCCGAACCGAGGGGCGGCGGGCTCCGCCACCACCCCTGGGCTATGAGTAACCGTCGGTAACTATATCCGAATCCCCCCGACCTTGGCGACGAAACCACGCGGCTTTTCCCGCGACCCTCAACGCCGGTGCGCCCCCGACCGACAATGGGACGGGCGGGCCGGCGCAGGCGGCGGCCCCCAGCCAGCCCCGCGGCCACGCCGGCGGGGGTGGGGGCACGGTTGCGCACGGCTGCGCACGCAGTCCGCGGGTCCGCAGGAGGCGGGCACGGGCCCGGGGAATGTCTACTGGCTCGGCTTTCCGCTGACCAGGCGTGATCAGGCGCGGGGCCGCGCTCGCGGGGGCGCAGCCGACCACGAGGGGGGCCTACCCGTGCAGACCGCCGCCGTGCAGGTCCAGTATCAGGACGGCGATTGCCACATCCGCGTCGACGGGGCCGTCAGCGCCCAACTGGTCGCCGATCTGCGGCAGGTGAGCGCCGCGGCCGAGCGTTGGCACCTGGACCTCCGCGGCGCCTGGCTCAGCACGGAGGGGGCGGTGGCCCTGCGCGCCTGGCAACAGGCGGCCCGGGGGCGGCTGGAGTTGGTCCTGCCCGGGGCCCTCGGTGCGGCACCGCTGGATGCGGCGGAGGCTCCGGCCTCGCCCGGCACCCCCGTCGACCTGCCGGACCTGCTCGCCCACGAGGTGCGCGGGCCGTTGGCCGTTGCCCACCTACGCCTGCAAACCCTGGCCAACCGGCTGCAGCAGCAGGGCCAGGCCGACGAGGCCACGAGCTGCCAGGGGGCGATCTCCGGCCTGGAGGCCGTGGCCCGCCTCCTGGACATCTACCTCACCGCCAGCCGGCCCTGGCAGTCACGCCCCGTGGACCTGCAGGCGGTTTGCCGGGCGGAGGCGGCCGCCGCCGCCGAGTTGGACGCCGCTGAGCGCGTGTCCGTCCACACCCACGGCCTGGAGGCGGGCGCGGCGCCACTGGTGCACGGGGAGGCCTCGGCCCTGCACCAGATGCTCTGGAACCTGGTGCGCAACGCCCTGGAGGCGTCCGCCCCGGGCGGCGGCGTCCGGATCGACCTGCGGGCCACCGCCCGCACCCACCTCACGCTCCAGGTGCACGACGAGGGGCCCGGCTTCCCGCCGGAGGTGTTGGCCACGCCGTTCCAGCCCAAGCGGAGCGTGAAGCCGGGCGGCATGGGGATCGGGCTGGTCCTCTGCCACTGGATCGTGGAGCGGCACCAGGGACGGATCGCCCTGGCCAACGGGCCCCGCGGGGGATCGGTCAGCGTCGTCCTGCCGCGCGCCCTCGGCGCCTAGGCCTCCGGCGTCCGGGGCCTTCCCCAGCACTGACACCCACGCCCTACCAGGCCCCGAGCACGCAGTACGGGACCAACACCTCATCCGGGCTCTCGCCGCCGTGCGCGTAGGCCAGGGCGCCGCTGGCGTCGGCTTCGAGGCGAAAGCCGTGATCCGCGAACAGGACGACGCGATCCCCCGCGTCCAGGGCCGCCAGGGCCGGGAGCAGCAGGCGCGCCGCCCGCAGCCGGAACCCAGCGGCGAACGCGCCGAAGTCATCAGTGGCGGCGTGCAGACCCTTGTCCAGGAAGTCCCATTTGCACACCGGCCGCCGCGGGCCCCAGGCCACGCGCGCCAGGGCGGCACGCCCGTCGGCCCTGGCCGCCGCCGCCGTCTCCCGGCCCTGCGGCACCAGTTCCACGGACCAGCCGCGGGCCGACCAGGCCTGGAACTGCGCCGCCGTGAGGGTGGGCGCCACCGCCCAGGCGATCCCCCGCTCCAGGGGCCGCAGGCGCAGCCCCCAGGCGGCCACCAGGTCCCACACCGCCTCCTGCAGATCGGCGCGTAGCGCGTCGACGCAGAAGGCGTACACCCGGGCCTCGCCGCCGACCTCCCGCCCGGCGCGGTCCAGGGCGCGCCCCACCGGGTCCAGGCCCGCCCGCTCCCAACCGGGGACGGCCGCAAAGGCCCGCAGGGCGGGCCCAAAGGCGCGGTCCAGCCGCAGGGCGGCCTCGCGGCCGCGGCGCCGCAGGGGTTGCAGCACGGCCTCGCCCACCCCGGCCGCCTCCGCCTCCTCCAGTCGGCGCGCCCAGCAGGGCCCCGGGCCCAGCCACGCCGCCTCCCAGCCCTGGGGGCTGGTCGGTGGACGGTCCGCCGCCGCCTCGATCGCCTCCACGGCGGCCGTCGCCCGCTGCCGGCACGCCCCGTCATCCCCCGCCCCCGCCTCCGGGCCCAGCACCCGCAACCCCGCCCCCGGCGGTGGCGCACCGAGCCACACCCGCACGGCCCCCAGGAGCGCGTCGGCCTGCCACACCGGCCCGACGAGCCGGTCGGCCAAGGCGGCAAGGCGGCGCACCTCCGGCCGTCCGGCCAACGCCGGCCGCCAGCTCGCCTCGCCCAACACCTGCAGGCACTCCAGGGCGGAGGCGCAGGACCCCTCCCCGGACGGGGTCAGGGCCAGGAGCCGCTCCACGGCCGGGCCGCACCCGGTCGGGCCCTCCGCCGCGGCACGCCGCAGGGCCGCCGCGCAGGCCGGGGCCTGCAGGGCCCCCAGGAACTCAGCGGCCAGGAACGCGCAGCGCTCGCCGACCGCGGCGGTCGGTGCCGGGCTCGTGCCAAGGCGCAGGCCGCAGGTGCACTCCGGCCAACGCCGCAGGCGGTCGGCCAAGGCCCCGGCCGTCTGCGCGCAGCCGGCGGCGGACGCCCGCTCCAGGTCCGCCGCCAGCGCCTCGGCGTCCGGACCGCCGCGCAGTTGCACGAGGCGATACGCGCCGGAGGCCGTGACCGCCGCCAGGGCCGCGGGCAACCCCTCCCCCACCGCCGCGTGGGCGCGTTGATACGCCTGGGCGTAGGCCTCGCGCAGGGTGTCGAAGGCCTGGCGCATCGCCGCGAACCCCGATCCCATGGCGCCGTCCGCATCCCCGAGGCGCCCCCGCAACGCGGCGGCCGCGGCGGCCAGCTCCGGCGGTGGCGCGAAGGCCTCCGCCCCGACGTACTCCCGCATCTGCAGGTAGGCGTCGAGACGCTCACGCACGAACGCGTCCAGTTGGGCGACGGTGAGGGCGGCCCCCAGGGCCCCGGGGTCCGCCTCCGCGGCACCGAGCAGGCGGGTCAGCCCCCGCTCGGCCGGCAGGCTGACGGCGATCGCCGCCAGCAAGCCCTCCAGGAGTTCCAGGCTCCGCTGGCGCTCCCCGGAGAGCACCGCGCCCAGCACCGGGTACTCCCCCACGCGGGCCAGTTCCGCGCGCAGCGCCGGCAGGCGCTCCGCCCAGTGCCGACGCCAGGCGCAGGCCAGATCCCACAGTTCCCGCTGCAGGCCGTGGGTCCAGGGCCGGGCCTCCAGGCCCGCGGGGGCGAAGGGGAGCCTGGCGGCGACGGACCGCAGGTGCCGAGGCACCAGGGCCCCGGGGCACAGCCCCCCGATCTGCTCCAGACGCTCGGGCGTGATCTGCTCCGGCGGCACGCGACGGCCGTCCTGGACGGCCGAAACGGCCCCGCAGCGGGCCAGGGCCAGGCAGAGCAGCGTGAACAGAGGGCGCACTAGGCCGGAGGGGCCCTTGCGCAGACGCAGGTAGAGGGACGGGAGGGGTACGGGCTGCGCCGGGGTCCGCCCACGCAGCGCCGCGACGAGTTGGGCCGCATGGGGGCCGTCCGCGGCGTCCTCCCGCAGACTCCAGCCGCGGGCGTCGCGCCGGCAGAGTTGCAGGGGCGCCAGGCCGCGGGCCACCAGGGCCAGGACCTCCGGGCCGCCGCCGCCCTCCCCGCGCAGGACGCGGCCCAGCAGGGCCGGAGCGTCCGGGGGGAGCGCATCCAGGCGCGCCGGCAACTCGGGGGCCAGCGGGAAGCGGCGCTGCAGGGGCGCGTCCAGCAGGTGTTCCAGCAGCGCGGAGAACGGCAGGGGCCCCAGGGCCGAGGGGGAGGCGACCTGACCGTCTGCGTCCAGGACCTCCCCCTCGGCGAACAGCTCCCGCGACAGGTCCGCGGCCTGCCTCCGCCGTTCCCCCTCCGACACGCGCAGGTGTCGGTGCAGCCGCTGCTCGGTCTCGCCAGCGGGGGTGTCCAGGTCCCGGTCGACCAGCGCGGCGGCGGCGAGGTCGCGCAACGCCCCGGCCGCCGCGCCGGGGGCGCGCGGCAGCCAACAGAGCACGGCGGCCCGTGGGTGCACGGCGCGGGCCGCCGGCGCCAGGACCTCCCGCTAGCGTCGCCGCAGCGCCTCCACCTCCTGCGGCCAGCCGTCGCCCAACAGCACCAGGGCATCGGTCTCCTCCAACTCGAGCCGGCGGGCGGCCTCGCGCAGCGCGTCCGGCGCCAGGGCCTCGATGTGGACCAGCCACACGGCCGCTTGGCGGGTCGTCCGCCGCCAGGAGACCTCCCACTGGCCCAGGGGGTTGGCGGCCAACCGCTGCAGCGGTAGGCGCGGGTCGTCAGACCACGGCAAGAGGGCCTCCCACACCCGCCGGTCACCGGCCGCGAGTTCCTCGCGCCAGCGCCGCAGGCGGGCCTCCAGCACCGGTCCGAGGTCGGCGCGCAGGTCGCAGAAGTAGCGCACCGGCCCGCCAGCGGCGCCCGGCTCCACGGCCCGCACGTGGGCGCCCCGTTCCGCGAGGCGTTGGGCGATGCCGCCGATGAACTCGAGGTTGAGGGCCGGCTCCAGCGAGGTCAGGGGGTGCAGCAGGGCGCCGGTCATGTCCGCTGCCGTGAAGCCGACGGGGGTCGGGCACAGGGCCCCGGCGATCAGGAGCTTGCCGAGGCGCAGGGCCGCACCCGCGGTCTCGGCCTCGGGGAAGAGCCCACCCAGCTCGCGTTCGAAGTAGTCCAGGACCACCGTGACCAGGGGCGCCGTCTCCGGACGTTCGCGCACCCGGTCCCGGAAGTGGTCGATCAGCGCGTCGGGCCCCAGCAGCCGATCCACGGGCTGGTCCAGCCACGACGGGATGCCGCGCGCCGGGTCTCCCGCCAGCCGGCTCGCGACGAAGTCCAGAACCCCTCGCCGCTCGGCGACCAGGGGGCGGAGGCGGTCGAGCAGCTCGATCGTCAGCGGATGCACCGGATAGAGTCGGCGCAACTCCGCCTCGCCACAGGCCAGTTCCCCGAAGAGCCGGCGGAGCCGCACGGCCAGCCGGACCAGTTCCTCCTCGGCCCCGGGGCGCAGCCGGATCAGGCGCCGCTCCACCAGGCCGCGCACGTGCTGGGCCCCGAGCCGGAAGCGGACCGGGTAACGGTCGCGCACCCCCCCGAAGACGGCCGCGGGCAGTTCCCCCGTGCGCTCCACCGCCTCCTGGATGCCGAGCACGATCCAGGCGGGCGCCGTCTGCGCCCACTCCCCCAGGAACTGCAGGAAGCGCACGTCCTCGGCGAAGGCACGCCCGTCGGCCTTGCTGCGCAGGAATTCCGTCAACTCGTCGATGCACAGGACCATCCCCGTCCGGCCCCGGGCGCGCACCGCCAGGTCGAGGGCCTCGAAGGCGGCCCGCCGCCCTCCCCCCGACGCCGGCTCGCCCCCGACCGCCGCCCGGCACGCGGCCAGGACGATCCCCTCCAACGGCTCGCGCGCCGCGTGGTCCACGAGGGAGACGGCCACCGGCAGGGGGCGCGCCGCAGGCAGGGCCAGGTCGGGGACCGGGTCCGCGCCCCGACCCGGTCGGCCCAGCGCCGCCCCGATCCCCTGGGGTGTGAACATCCCCGTCAGCAGGCCGTGCACCATGGCCATGAGGTGGGACTTGCCCGCACCATAGTGGCCCTCCAGGAAGTAGCCGCGCCCCCGCCCGGCACGGATGTCCCGGAAGAGCGTGCCCAGCGCGTGCGCGGCGTCCTCGGTCAAGACGAACGCCACGCCGAGTTCCGGCGCCAGCCGCCCGTCGTCGAGGTCCGCGAGCCGGACCACGGGACGCAGCGGGGCGACCGAGACGAGGTCCCCCACCCGCGCCGGCACCCGACCCTCGAGGCTCACCGGCACCCACCCCCCCGCTCCGGAGCGGGCCCGACCGGGGCGCCGCCCTCCGGCAACCCGTCCTGCGCCGGCGCGCGAACCGACGCCGCCCCC
>DAHWHV010000585.1 GCA_027335545.1 Clostridia bacterium | reverse complement strand
GGCGCCGTGCGCGGGGCCGCGGGTGTGGCTGGAGCGGACCCGGAAGGACGGGAGGTCGGCCATGGCTGCTGTCAAGGATCATGCCCAGGCCCTGTTGGAGGCGGAGACCCCGTTGGTCCAGGGCTACAAGGACCTGCGGGGTGCTTCGGTCACCCGGGCGGAGCAGGCCCTGGCCTCGGCCGTGCACGAGGCGCAGAAGGCTCAGATCAGCTACCTGCACCTGCTCTGTGAGGATCTCCCTCCGCAGTTCATCAGCGTGGCCACCGTGAGCTCCGAGGCGGTGAAGCTGCGCGAGGGACCCGGAGGCAACCACCCCCAGGTCGGAGAGCTGCGGGCCGGCACGCCGGTGATCGTCATGGAGTGGAACGGTTACTGGGCGCAGGTCCAGGTTCCGGGGGGACGCCGGGGGTATGTGTTCCGCGACTATGTGCGCACCGAAGCCGGCTCGGGTGCCGCTGGTGGGGGAGGCTCCGCCGGGGGCGGGTGGCAGCGCTGACCGCGGCAGGCGTGGTGGGTGGAGGGGGCGAATCCGACCCGGAACGATCCACCCCCGGGCGGGGCTTCCGGCTGGCGCGCCGGGGCGGATCGGGCGTTTGGGGTGGCGTCGCCATGTCCCAACGGTGGACGGTCGTGACCGGCGCGGGACGGGGGATCGGGCGGGCCGTCGCGTTGGCGTTCGCTGCCCGCGGGGACGGCGTCGCGGTTCTGGATGTGGATGGCGCAGCGGCGCGGGAGTGCCGCGAGGAGATCGTCGCCGCAGGGGGCCGGGCCGAGGCCCTCCCCTGCGACGTGGCCGACGACGCGTCCATCGCGGCGGTGTTCGCGGGCCTGCCCGGCTGCGACAGCCTGGTCGCCAACGCGGGGATCGGTGGGCCCGGCATCCTGCGCGGGGACCTAGAGGCGTGGGACCGTGTTCTGGCCGTCAACCTGCGGGGTGCGTATGCCTGCGTGCGCGCGGCGTTGCCGCTGCTGCGGCGCGGCGGTGCCGGCGCCGTCGTGCTGGTCAGCTCCACCCGCGCCCTGCAGTCCGAACCGGATTCCGAGCCCTATGCCGCCAGCAAGGCCGGCCTGCTGGGCCTGACCCACGCCTTGGCCGCCAGCCTTGGTCCATGGGGCATCCGTGTGAACGCCGTGTGCCCGGGGTGGATCGATACGGCGACGCACCGCACGTTCGCGGCGCGGCGCACTCCCGAGCACTCGCCCGCCGACCGGGCGCAGCACTGGGTCGGCCGGGTGGGGCGACCGGAAGACGTGGCCGGCGCCTGCCTGTACCTGTGCTCCCGGGAGGCGGGGTTCGTCACGGGACAGCAGTTGGTCCTCGATGGCGGGATGACGCGCAAGATGATCTACGTGTGAGCCTCCCACGCGGGGCGTGCCGGCGCGCGGCGAGGGCCGTTGGCCCTGGGCGACCTCGGGCCGACCGGCGACGGTGGGCCCGGCGGCTCGGCGGAACCGCCCGCCCGGAGCAGCGGGCTTGCGCGGCCTGGCCAGCTGTGCCAAATTGGTCCGATGGCTACGCGGGTGTTGGCTCTGGACATCGGCACCTCCTCGGTCCGCGCCTCCCTGTACGCCGAAGACGGGACGCCCGTCCCGGGCGGTGCGGCCCGCGTCCCGCATCAGGTGCAATACCACCCGGACGGTGCCGTGGAGACGGACGCCGATCTCCTGCTGGCGCGCGTGGACCAGGCCGTGGGGGCCTGCATGCGGGCGGTGCCGGGGCCCGTCGCGGCGATCGCCACCTCCTGCTTCTGGCACAGCCTGATGGGTTGTGATGCCGCGCTGCGGCCGCGCACACCCCTGCTGATCTGGGCCGACACCCGGAGCGCGGCCGACGCCCGCGACTTGGCGCTCCGCCTGGACGGGGAGGCGCTGCGCGCTCGCAGCGGCTGCCGGCTGCACCCGAGCTACCCGCCGGCCAAGTTGGCCTGGATCCGCCGGATGCGGCCGGACTGGTGGACGGCGGTGCGGCACTGGCTGTCATTCGGGGAGTATGTCACCTGGCACCTCACCGGGGAGTTGGTCGCCAGCGTTTCCATGGCTTCGGCCTCAGGGCTCTACGACCAGGTCGCCGGGCGGTGGGATGAGGAGATCCTGGCCGCCGTCGGCCTGACCCCCGCGGAACTGCCCCCGCTCGCCGACGGGGCGGAGCCGCACCTGCCGCCGCCACGGGGCACCGGACCCTGGGGCGGTCCGGGACTGGGTGGGGCGCGCGTGCTGTTGCCGGTGGGGGACGGGGCCTGCAACAATGTGGGTAGCGGGTGCCTGGGCCCAGGGCACCTGGCCCTGATGATCGGTACCTCTGCGGCCGTGCGCGTGTGCCGGTCCGGGGGGCCGTGGACGCTCCCTGCCTCGTTGTGGCAATATCGGCTGGATCGGCGCCGGGGCCTGGTGGGCGGTGCCCTGAGCAACGGGGGCAATTTGGCGCAGTGGCTGCACGACACCCTCCGGCTGCCGGAGGGCGGCGGCGAGGCGGCCCTGGCCGCGCTGCCGCCCGGAGGCCACGACCTCATCTTCCTGCCGCTGCTGGCGGGGGAACGCAGCCCCGGGTGGGCCCCCGCCGCCTTCGGGGCCCTCGTCGGCCTGCGGGAATCCACCACCCCGCTGGAGGTCTTGCGGGCGGGACTGGAGGCGGTGGCCCTGCGCCTGGCCACGCTGGTGGCGGACCTCGGGGGGGACCCCCTGGTGGTCGCCAGCGGGGGTGGCGTGTGGCATTCCGCGGCATGGGCGCAGATCGTGGCCGACGCCCTGGGTCGGGATCTGCACCTGTCTGCGGAGCGCGAGGCCAGCAGCCGCGGCGCCGCGCTGCTGGCCCTGGAGTCGTTGGGGCTGCTGGACGTCACCACGCTCGCGCCGCCCCTGGCCGGGGTCGCCAAGGCCGATGCGTCCCGTCACGAGGCGTACCGCCGGCTGCAGGCCCGCCAGCAGCGGCTCTATGAGGTGCTGCGCGATGATCCGGCGATCGGCTTCCGGCGCGAGGGGGCTGCCGCCGGGCCCTGAACCCGGTCGCGGCGGGTTCCCGGATGGGCTCCGTGCGGGGCGGGGTCCGGGGCTGCGCGGGCCTCTGGACCATGTTCCGGGCCGTACAGCGGATTCGCCGGGGGCGAAACCCTCGGGAGGCGCGATGTCAGGGGAGTGAGCGAGACGGCGACGCAGGCGGAGTCCGGGATCGACGAACTGTGCATCAACACGATTCGCACGCTGTCCATGGATGCGGTCCAACAGGCCGATTCCGGGCACCCCGGGATGCCGATGGGGGCAGCGGCCATGGCCTACGTGTTGTGGATGCGCTTCCTGCGCCACAACCCCGCCGATCCCTCCTGGCCCGGGCGCGACCGCTTCGTGCTGTCCGCGGGCCATGGCAGCATGCTCCTGTACAGCCTCCTGCACCTCACCGGCTACGACCTGCCCCTGGAGGAACTCAAGAACTTCCGCCAGTGGGGCAGCCGCACGCCGGGGCACCCCGAGCACGGCCACACCCCGGGGGTTGAGGCGACGACGGGGCCGCTCGGCCAGGGCTTCGCCACGGGCGTGGGCATGGCCATCGCCGCCGAGGCCCTAGCGGCGCGCTTCAACCGCCCGGGCTTCGACCTCGTCCCCTCGACCATCTACGCGATCGTCAGCGACGGCGATTTGATGGAAGGCGTGGCCGCCGAGGCGGCGTCGCTGGCGGGCCACCTGGGCCTGGGCCGGCTGGTCTACCTGTATGACGACAACCTGATCTCCCTGGACGGCCCGACCGACCTTT
Organism: Clostridia bacterium; assembly: GCA_027335545.1. The sequence goes on along the minus strand of DAHWHV010000585.1, from coordinate 1,753 downwards.
CCTACGGCGAGGACGTGGCGCAACGCTTCGCCGCCTATGGTTGGCACACGCAGCGCGTCGCGGACGGCAACGACCTGCGTGCCCTGGAGGCGGCGATCGCCGCGGCGCGCCAGGAGCGCGACCGGCCCTCGCTGATCGCCGTGCGCACGCACATCGGCTACGGCAGCCCCCACTTCCAGGACACCAGCACCGCCCACGGCAAGGCGCTCGGGGCCGAGGAGGTGCGCCTGACCAAGCGCTTCTATGGCTGGCCAGAGGACCGCGAGTTCTACGTGCCCGCGGAGGCGCAGGCCCGCTTCCGTGAGGCGCTGGAGGTGGGGGCCCGCCGGCAGGCGGAGTGGGACGCGGTGCTGCGGCGGTACGCCGAGGCCCACCCGCAGTTGGCCGAGGAGTATCGGGCCGCCCTGGGGGGCAAGCTGCCGCCCGACTGGGCGCAGGCCCTGCCGCGCTTCGGTCCAGGGGACGCGCAGGCCACGCGCAGCGCCTTCGGCAAGGCGATGAACGCGGTGGCGGCCATCGACCCGGGGCTGCTCGGCGGCTCGGCCGACCTCTCGGGGAGCAACGACACCACGATCAAGGGCAGCACGGCTTTTTCCGCGGCGGATCGTGCGGGGCGGAACCTGTACTACGGGGTGCGCGAGCACGCGATGGGCGCGGCGATGAACGGCATGGCCCTCTTCGGTGGGGTGCGTCCCTTCGGCGGGACCTTCCTCACCTTTTCCGACTACATGCGCGGCGCCGTGCGCCTCGCCGCCCTCCAGGGCCTTCCGGTGATCTATGTCTGGACCCACGACAGCATCGGGCTGGGCGAGGACGGCCCGACGCACCAACCGGTCGAGCACCTCAGCGCGCTCCGGGCCATGCCGAACCTGGTCGTGCTGCGTCCCGGGGATGCCAACGAAACGGCGGGTGCCTGGGCGGCGGCCCTGCGCCACCGCAGCGGCCCCGTGGCCCTGATCCTGTCGCGCCAGAAGCTCCCGGTCCTGACCCCCGCGGGGGAGGAGGCCCTGGGCAACGTCGCCCGTGGCGCGTACATCCTCTCCGAGGCCGAGGGGGGGGCTCCAGACCTGATTCTCCTGGGGACCGGCTCGGAACTCCAACTGGTCGTCGAGGCCGGGCGTCGCTTGGCGGCCGCGGGCCGGCGCGTGCGGGTGGTCAGCGTGCCCTCCTGCGAACTGTTCAAGGCCCAGGCGAAGGAGTATCGTGAGTCCGTGCTGCCGCCCGCTTGCCGCCGTCGCTTAGCGGTCGAGGCGGGGGCCGGGCAATCCTGGTGGCAGTTCGTCGGGCTGGACGGCGACGTCCTCTCGCTGGAGCATTTCGGGGCCTCCGCCCCGGCGGAGCGCCTGGCGGCGGAGTTCGGTTTCACCGTGGACGGGGTCGTGGCTCGGGCCCGGGCCCTGGCGTAGGGGCTCCGGTCGAGGTCGAACGAAGGGGGTACAAGCCCGTGGCCAATGCCCTGCAGCGCCTGGCCGACCTCGGTCAGAGCGTCTGGTACGACAACATCAGCCGCGCCGTGTTGGAGAACGGTTCCCTAGCCTCCCTGGTTGTCGCGGGGGAGGTCCATGGCGTCACCAGCAACCCGGCGATTTTCGAAAAGGCCATCGGCGGCGGCTCGGACTACGACGCCGACATCCGCCGCCTGTGGGCCGAGGGCAAGCGAGGCGAGCCGCTGTACGAGGCTCTGGCCATCGCCGACATCATCGCCGGCGCGGACGTGCTGCGTCCGGTCTTCGACCGGACGGGGGGCGCGGAC
>DAHWHV010000576.1 GCA_027335545.1 Clostridia bacterium | reverse complement strand
TGGCCGCCCCCGCCCAGCCCGTCCCCCATCCTCGCCGCCGGTGCCCCGCCCCGCCCAGCCGGGGTCCGCTTGGCGCTATACTCGGGCGGCGGCACGGCCCAGCGCGGGCCGGGCGCGCGGAGCGGAGGGGGGCGCGTGGGCGCGGCGCGGACGCGGTCCCGACGTCAGGGGCCTCCGGGGGCGGCCCTGCTGGGCGCCGCCGGCCTCAGCACCCTGGGGCTCTTCCTGGTGGTGGTGCTGGGCTTCGTGGACACCTTCACCGGCTCGGCCCTCGGCTGCGGCCACTCCTTCCCCCTGTGTCACGGGAGCCTCTTGCCGTCGGACAACCTGCGGGCGATCATCGAGTGGTCGCACCGGGCCCTGGCAGCCGTCGTTGGCGTGGTGGTCGGCGTCACGGCGATCTGGGCCTGGGTTCGCGCCGGCGCGGCCGTCGAGGTCCGGGTGCTCGGGGCCGTGGCCATCGGTTTCATCTTCATCGAATCGGTGGTCGGCGCCCTGGCCGTGCTCTCCCCCGAGTCCCAGGCCCTGATCGCCGTGCACCTGGGCATCGCCCTGACGGCCTTCGCGGCCACGGCCCTGCTCCTGCGGGTCCTCTGGGTGCTGCGGCGCGGTCCGCTGCGGCGGCCGCCGGTGCCCCCGGGCCTGGCCGGCCGGGCCTGGGTCATGCTCGGCTTCATGTACGTGGCGGTCTACCTCGGGGCCTACGTGGCCGGCACCGACAGCGGGGTGGCCTGCCTGACCTGGCCCCTCTGCCCGATCGGCCGGGTCACGCTGTCGCTGGGCAACCCGGTGACGATCGACCTGATCCATCGCTTGGTCGCCGCCGTGGGGGGGGTGCTGGCCCTGGACCTCTTCCTGGCGGCCCGGCGCGCCCGCCCGGCGCGGCCGGATCTGGCCCGCCTCGGGCACACGGTGCTGGCGCTGCTGGTCCTGCAGATCGCCAGCGGCTGGCTGCTGGTGCGGACCCACATCGCCATCGAGACCACCGTCCTGCACGTCGCCTTGGCGACGGTGCTCTTCACGGCGGTGGCGGAGATGGCCCTGGGCGTGCTGCCGGAGGCCGGCGGGGCGGTGGCCGGGCCGCCGGGGACGGTCGGTGGGCCGGGCGCGGTCCCTGGGCCGGGCGCGGTCGTTGGGCCTGGCGCGATCGATGGGGACTGAACCGCCGGGTGGTGCCGCCCCGGCCGGCCGGGGGCCCGCGGGGGCCCCGACCGCACCCCCGCCGGGCCCGGCAGGGGGCCCGCGACCGGCGGGGCCGGCGGCCGGGCTGTCCCCGGCGGGGCCGCTGCGCAGCTACGTCGCGCGCAGCGCGGGTGTGTGCCTGGTGGGCCTGCTGCTCAACCAGGCGGCCGGGCAGCTCGGCGGGGCGGCGCTGGCGCGCTGGCTCCCGGGCACCAGCACCTACGGCCTGGTGGCCTTGCTGCTGCAACTGGTGAACCTGGCCGCCCTCGGCGTCGGCTTGGGCCTGGACAACGCCCTGGTCTACGACCTGGCCACCGGGCGTCCCCAGGCCTGGCGCTCGTTCGTCGCCGCCCGCAACGGCATGCTCGTCTTGGCCGCGCTCCCGGCCGGGCTCTGCCTCTGGCTCGCCCCCTGGGTCGCCGCGCTCTACCACCAGCCGGCCCTGGTACTGGCGCTGCGCCTGGCCGGCCTGGTCCTCTTCGCCCAGGCGGCGCTGAACGCCGCGGTGGCCCTGCAGACGGGGCTGCGCCGCTTCGCCACCCAGATGCGGCTGATGGTGGCCGCGACGGCCCTGGCGGCCCTGGCGCGGCTGCTGGTGTTGCCCGCCGTGCTCGACGGGGCCTCGGTGGGCCTGGTCGCCCTGGCGGGCGGGGCCGGGCTCGGGGCCGTCGCCCTGGCCGGCCTGCG
>DAHWHV010000575.1 GCA_027335545.1 Clostridia bacterium | reverse complement strand
CAGCCAGGCGGCCAGGGCCCGCGCCTGCTGCAGCGCGTAGACCACCGCGGCGGCCAGCAGGACGGCGGCGCCGAGGCGCACGACCCATGGGCGGCCCAGCGCCAGTCCCGTCACCTGCGACGCGAACCCGGCGGCGAGGGCCCAGAGGAGGGCGAAGGCGCGGGCGCGCGGGAACAGCTCCTCCGTCTTGGGCACCCGTCCCCGGCGCTTGGCGTTCACGGCGGCGTCCAGGGCGGCGATGAACGGCAGGATCTTCTGCAACTGGCCAAGGATCAGCAGCGACGGCCCGCCCACGGCGCAAAGGAGCGCGGCGGCCAGGGCGAGTCGCGCATCGTGCGCCGCCCAGGCGGCGGCGGCGACCGCACCCCCCGCCGCGATGGCGGCCGCCGCCGAAAGGGAGTAGGCGACGACCGGCTCCCGGCGGGCCTGGCGGCCGTGGCGCGCCAACCGCACGAGGTCATAGATCCAGCCGGCCACGCCGAGGCCGGTCGCCGCTAGGCCGGCGGACGCGGGTAGCGCGGGCGCCAGGGCAGTCACCAGCAGCAGCACCGTTCCGGCGGCGGTGCAGGCGACGGCGACCGTGCCGCAGCGGGGTTGGAACGCCGGACCCGTGGCGGCGAAGAAGGGCAGCAACTGGTAGCTGGCGCCCATGATCGTCAGCAGGAGCCAGCCGCCGAGCCCCACCGTGGCGTGCAGGGCGCGCAGGGTCGTGAAGGCCCCGGCTGGCACGGCCCCCCCCACGGCGAGCGCCAGGTACGGCCCGGCGACGGCGGTGAGCGCCAGAAAGGCCAGGCCGCCGCCGAGGCCCAGGGCCGTCGGTCCCCAGCGTTCCACCCGCGCCAGGACCCCGCCGGCGTGGGCACAGAAGGCCAGGAGGGCGCACCCGGCCGTCGCGCCCCCCACGGCGATCAGCGCCGGCTGCCCGGCCCCCCACCCCAGCAGGAAGACGGTCACGCCGACGGCATACACCCCGAGGACGGCCGTGGCCAGTCCCTGGGCGGGGAGGGGGCGGTGCAGCACCACGGGGATGAGTTGGTAGTCCGCGCCCATCATCACCGGGGTGATCCAGCCCAGGACCGCTAGGTGCAGCAGCAGGATGCCGTGCGCCGGCAGGGGCCAGCGGAGGGCCTGGGGGTCCTGGGCGATGCCCGCCTGCAGCAGGAGGAGGCCGAGGAGGCCAAGGCCGAAGAAGCGCACCGGCAGGGCGCTGTTCGGCCGCCGCTTGAAATCGGGAGGCTCCAGCGCACCCACCCCCGTGCCCTCCGGCGCTGCGGGCGGCGCCTCAGGCGTGCAGGACCTGCAGCAGATTGTACGCCAGGGTCCCGTAACCCCCGAGCCAGGCCAGGGCGCCCAGGCGCAGCAGCCACGGGCCGCCGCCGGTAGCCCCCGCGGCCAGCAGCAGGGCGGCGGCGGCGAGGCCCCACAGGCCCACCCCCGCGAGGCGTTCGTCGTACATCTCCCGCAGCAGGGGCACGCGCTCCCTGCCCGCCCGCCCGGCGTAGCGGTGGAACCACACCAGAAACGGGACGATCTTGTAGGTCTGGCCGCCGACCAGGCACCCGAGCCAGCCTAGCACGGCCAGGATGACCAGGGAGGCCGGGGCTAGGCGCACCAGGCCCGCGAGGTCCGCCCAGCCCAGCAGGGCGGTCAGCCCGAGGTAGGCGCAGGCCACGACCACCAGCCGCAGGCCCGTGTCCAGGTGCGGCCGGTGCCGGCAGCGGAAGAAGCGCCACTGGTCCCGCAGGAAGACGGCCACCGCCCCAAGCAGCGGCAGGCCGGCCAGGGCGGCGGCGGGCGCGGGCCAACCCAGCAGCGCGCCCAGCAGCAGCAGCACGGTGCCCACGGCTCCCAGGGCCACGACGGTCGGGCCGGCCCCCTCGCCGCATCCGTGGGAGAGGGCGAACATCGGCGTGAGCCGGTAGGCGACGCCCATGGCCAGCATGGTCGCCCAGCCGAGGATGGCGGCCAGGACATGGGCGGGCAGGAGGTCCACCCGCAGGAATCCCCAGCGGAAGTCGGCGGCCATCAGCGCGCCCATGACGCAGACGGCCGCGAGGTAGCCCAGCGCCACGAGGAAGAACAGCCGGTGCGTGCGGTGGACCCCGGCGCGCACGACCGCGGTGCCGACGTGTCCGGCGTGGACCAGGAGCGCGGCGGCCGCGAGGATGGCGCCGGGGATCAGCAGGTCCAGCTGCGTCCTCCAGAAGCCCGCCACCATCAGGCCGACGCCGAGCGTGAAGAGTGGATAGCCGACCCGCGCCAGGGGCTCGCTGGGGAGGCGCGTCTCCAGGACGACCGGGACGAGCTGATAAGTGGCCCCCGTGACCGTCATGGCCAGCCACCCCAGGGTGAACAGATGGGTCAGCGCCAGCGCGCGGAAATCCCCCACGGGTTGCCGGAGCAGGGCCGGACCCTGCCAGAGCAGCAGCAGGCCCCCGAGCAGGGCCGCGCCGACGCCCGTCAGGATGTGCGCCAGGGGGATCCTCACGTCCGGGGCGTGCCGGGCCGCCAGGCTGTTCACGACGTCCCACCTCCCTGCGGGCACGCGACCCGCGCCGCCGTACCGGCCCGCTCGACCGCGGGCCGTGGCCCAGGGCCCAAGCATAGGCGGCCTGGCCCCCGGCCGGGGTGACGCCGCTCACCGCGTGTTGCCTGCGCCTGCCGCCCGCGTCTCGGGAGCTGGGCCCGGGCGGGTCGCAGCCGGCCCGGGGGCGGGGAGGCCCTGGGCAGCGCCTCTGCTGGCGGCGGGGCCCGGGCCGGGCCTCACGTGCGGACGCCGAGCCCAGCCGCCAGGGCCAGCACGATCAAGGCCAGGACGAGGTTCGCCCGCCCGGTCGCGGCCGCGCCGCGGCGGGCGCGCGCGTATTGGGCCTCCAACTCCGGGCGCGCCTCGGTGGGGGCCCGCGCCAATTCGGCGCGCAGCCGCCGGGTGCGGCGGCCGTAGACGAAGTCGTGCACGCCCGCCTGAACGAACATGGCCGCGGCGACGATGAGTTTGCCCGCCAGGAGCCAGCCGAAGGCCCTGCGGTAGAAGGGGCCGCTCACCAGTTGCCGTGCGCCGATGTGCAGGAAGTAGAGGTTGCCGATCCCGGTGACGATCAGCACCACGATCGCCGCCCAGATCCAGGGCAGGGTGCGTCGCCCGGTCTCCCGGAAGAGGGCCACCCGCTCGCCGGGCGCCAGCGTCCGCCCCATGGGCCCGACGACCAACGCCACGAAGAGGATCTCCCCGATCCAGAAGGCTGCGGCGAGGATGTGCAGGAACAGGACCGCCTGCCTGAGCCAGATCATCTCCCGGTCGCAACCTCCCCGCTCCGGCGTCGCGGGCCCGCCCCCGAAGCCCGGGCCTCGCCCACCCGCACGCCGCCCGGGAGGGCACCGGGTCCGCGGGGCCGTGCCCTGGCCCCTCAGGCTCCCCCAGAGGCATCGTCGCCAGCATCCTCGATGCATGGCCTGCCGGCGGTGACCGACATCACCACCCGTGGCCGGGCGACGCCCACCTCGCGCCCCGGCAAAGCGCCCACCCCTGGTCGCGTCAGGTCTCGGTGCGGACGGACGGTGCGCTACGGGGCGCGGATCGTGGCCCCGGGCAGCGTACCGGCGCCGGGCCCGGGGGCCGCCGCGCGGGCCCTCAGCGTTCCTCGAACGTCGCGCCCGTGAATTTCAGGGCGCGGCTGTTCTCCCGGAGCACGCGGACGACCTCCGGCGGGAAGCCGTCGGGGACGCTGGACGAGATGTCCAGGCGGATCTCCACCTCCGCCCCGGGCAGGTCGGTGATGTGCCGCAACAGCTCCGTCACCACCCGGTTCAGGTCGCGCTCGCTGCGCAGCGGGTCGAGACGCACCGAGGCGGAGAACCGGCGGACGACCGGCGCCAGGGTCGGGGCGCGTTCGGCGGGCGCGGCCGTCCCGCTCGGCGCGGTCGTTCCCGCACCACTCGCCGATCCGGCCTTCTCGCCGTCCCCCCTGTCCCCCGGGGCCCCCCCGTCCCCCCCCGGACCCTGCGCGGCCTCGCGGGCCAGCTGTTCCAGGGCGACCCCGGGGCGGACCAGGACGGACGTGGCATCGAGGCGCACCGCGCCGCAGGGGTCGCCGCAGTGCAGGCCCAGGTAGCGGCCCTCGTCGGTCACCCCGTCCGCGTAGCCGAAGTGGTCGCCCGCACCCACCCCCGCCCCCACGGCGGCGCGGAGCACGTCCGCATCCCGGAGCCGCGGCAGGTAACAGTAGCTGGCCAGGGCCTCCCAGACCTCGCGCAGGCTCACGTGGGGCCTGCCGGCCCAGAGCCAGCGCTGCAGTTCGCGGCGGAGCAGCGCCGGTGACCACTGGGTGATCAGGAGTTCGTCGCTGCGCGCCCGGCGGGTCGCCCGGGCGACGTAGGGATCGCTGCCGCCGATGCGGCTGGCCTCCCAGCGGATGGGCTCCGTGCCGGCCTGAACCGGCACGAGCAACCAGCAGTAGGCCTCCTGGAGACGCTGCTCCGCAGTGGCGGCGGCGCGCCGGCGCTCCGCGCGGGCGGTCTGGACGTTCCATAGGTCGACGTCCAGCAGTCCCTCCTCCGCGTCGTCGATGATCGACCGCCACGCCAGCTCCTGCCGGACCGCCTCGTCGAGCCCGCCCACCGCGGACTGCGCCGCCGCCACGAACAGAAGCGCGTTCCGATACTGCCGTCGGCCGCTCCCGCGCCGGGCCAGCAGCCCCTCCGCCAGCGCGATCGCCTCCGAGGCCGGCGCGTCGGGGCCTTGGTGGCCATGGGCGTCCCTGAAGGGGAGCACGATGAGGCGGGCCTCCGGCGCGTCCGGGACGTCGCTGCCCGGCTCATAGACCTGCACGGCGGCGAAGTCGCCCCGCTCCCGGGTCCTGAGCCGGCGGCGCACCTCCTCCTCCACCTGCCAGGCCTCCCACCGGCCGGCCCGGTCGCGCGCGGTGTGCAGGAGGTTCGGCTGCGTGTCGTACCACAGGCGCCGGGCGTCGCCGTGGAGGTGCGTCGACCGGTCCCGCAGGTGGGCCAGGGCGTCGTCGAAGAGCGCGACCGACTCCCCGGCCTGCACCGCGCCGAGCCGCACCCGGGCGTCCAGCATTCCCCGGACCCGCTGCTGCCGCACCGGCGGCGCGCTGCCGAGGAAGACGGCCCGCGCCACCCGGCGGGCCGCCGCCACTTGGCCCAGGCGGGGGTTCTCCCGGTCGACGCGGGTGGCTTCCGCGCCCTCCCCGTCCACGTCGGCCTCGACGACGCCGCTCCAACCCTCGGCCAGGTGGCGGGTCAACTCCTCGCGCACGCGCGGCGCGCCCAGCGGCAGGGCGCCGGGCAGGATCAGGAGCGAGGCGTCCTCGCGCGTCCAGAGTTCGTGGACCGCGGCCGCCATCAGGCGCAGGACCCCGCGCGTGCCCTGGAAGCCCTCGATGGCCGCCCAATCCTCGGAGAGCCGGTCGAAGAGCTCGGGGTGGATGGGGTAGGCGGCCCGCAGCCGCTCGAGGTAGGTCCGCGCGCGGGCCTCGGACGGGAAGTCCGCGACCCGCTCCGCGTACAGGTCCCAGAAGGCCCGGCAGGTGGCGTCGCGCCCAGCCTCGTCGCCGACGGGCAGGAAGAGTCGCCGACGCACGATGTCCAAGGCCTCCTGGGCGGACGCCGGGCGCCAGGCGGCCTCCACCCGCCCGACGGTGGCCTCGATGCGGGCCATTGCCTCCCGGCCGGCCGCCCCGCCCAGTTCGATCTCTGAGGCCGGCAGGGTGAGGACGAGCAACGCCGCCCGCGAGCGTCGGACCGCCTCCGTCAGGTTGTGGAGGAAGGTCAGGTTGGCGTCGAACGTGCCGGCGCTGAGGCCGTCCCTGCCCTGGAGCGTGCGGGCGAAGGCCACCAACTCATCGACCAGGATGAGCACGGGACCATGCGCCTCCAAGAGCCGGACCAGTTCCCCGGCTCCCGGCGGCACCGCCTCCTGGTCGGGCCGCCGGAAGCCTTCGTAGGCCGCGGGCCCGCCGATCTGGGCAGCGAGTTCGCCCCACAGCGTCCGCACCGGCCGGCCGCCCAGTGCCGCGCAGGGCCAGGGCTGCGCCGGGCCGAGGTCCGTTCCGGCCAGGACGGCCGTGCGCGCCCGTGGCAGGCCCGGCACCCCCGCGCCGCGGATCAGGTCCGCCACCCCCGGGAGTTCCTCGCCCCCCGCCTCGCCGCCCCAGAGGTGGTAGAGCGCCAGCATGGCGTGGGTCTTGCCGCCGCCGAAGGCCGTCCTGAGCTGGACCACCGGTTCGCCGCCGCGGCCGCCGAGGCGCCGCAGCGCGGCCGCCAGCAACCGGTGCAGCCCCCCGGTGAGGAAGGTCCGCGCGAAAAACTCGCGCGGGTCCTGGTACTCGACGGTCGCCTGGCCGGTCCGGACCTGGGCGAGGTCGGCGGCGAACCCGGCCTGCGCGTGCCGGCCGTCGCGCACGTCGGGGTGGGGGGCGACCACCTCCCGCCAGGGACGGGGCCCGGGACCCCTCCCCGCGGCCGTCTGGGCCGGTGGGGGAACGGCGGCCCCGTACGCTGCGCGGTCCTCCCGAGCCACCAGGTCACACCCCCCGTTACCGGCTCGGCAGCTGCGGCGCGCGGGTGCGCCTCCGGGCCTGGGCTTCGAGGCCGTCCCAGGAGGAGGCCAGGGCCCCGCAGGAGCGCGCCTCGTCCCCCAGCCCCAACCGCTCGGCGAGCGCATACACCCGATAGGCCAGGGGACGCAGCGCGGCGGCGATCCGGGCGGGCACTTGGCGCAACACCTCGCCGGCCCCGGTTTCCCCGTCGCGCTGGAGCACGGCGATCAGGTGCTGCAGGATCCGCCACGTGCAGCCCGACCCGACGACGGCCGTGGCCCCTCCGCCCGCGTCGCGACCGGCCAGCAGCCGGACCCGGCCCGCGCGGGCCTCGATCAGCCCCAGCCGGATGAGGGGCGCGATGCCCGTGTTCTTGGCGCGGGCCAGGACATCGGCGTCCCCGTACGGCCTGGCCTCCAGGCCGAACTCCTCGAACCAGGCCAGGCAGAAGCGGCTTTCCGCGTCGAGGTCCGTTTCCCCCTCCGCCAGCGCCGCGTCCAGTTCCTGATTGATGAGCCGCAGGGCGGCGGCCACGGGCACGGGCGTGCCGTCCGCGGCCAGGACCCGGCGATGGCGGGAGAAGACGGCCATGCCCGGACCGATCGCGGCCTGGGCCAGGTCCACCGGGGCGATGCCCGCCGCGGTGAGCCGGGCGACGGCCGCGGGCAGGTCGCGGTGCAGTTCGCGCAGCACCTCGCGCAGGCTGACCTCCTGCGCGTCCGCGGCCCGCGGCCGGCAGACCAGCAGGATCGTCGAGGCGAGGGCGTTGCTGCCGAGGCTCCGCCGGCGGCCCGCGTGCTCGGTGCGCAGCGGCCAGGTGCCGGTGAGCCGCAGTCCGGCGGCGAGCAGGCTCTCCAGCATGCTCACCCACCCCTCGGCGCCTCCGGCGGTCTCGTCGTCGCCCGGGCGGCTCTGACGCAGGGCGTAGTAGAACGTCAGGGGCAGGTCGGGCCGCACGCGCGCGCGCCAGTGGACCAGCGCAGCCCGCATGCCGTCCAGGAACCGCTGGCGGGCCGCCGCCCGACCGCCATAGCGGTGGGGGTCGGCCACCAACTCCCCTTCCTTTGGCGTGAGCAGCGTGCGCAGCAGGTCGGGGAAGACGTCGGCCAGGGTGTGGCGCAACCAGACGTAGAAGAGGTCGGAGGTGTCCGCGTAGGGCAGGTTGGCGAAGTACGGTGGGTCGGTGCACAACACGAGACCACCCTCCGGCAGGCCCTGGGGCGCCGCGGCGTCCATCTGCCGGCAGATCGGCGGCGGGCCCTGCCGGGGTGCGCGCTCGAGGGCCTCCGCGACGGCGTCCACG
>DAHWHV010000573.1 GCA_027335545.1 Clostridia bacterium | reverse complement strand
CGGCCGCCCCGCCCTCGCCCGGCCCCATGGGCCGCGTCCCCGCCGCCGGGTCCCACGCAGGCCCGGCGCCCGCCGGGCCCAAGGGGCGCACCGGGGCGCCGGACTCCGGGGCTCGGTGGTGGCCGGTCGCCACCGTTCGCCTGCGGCGCGGCTCAGGCGGCGATGACTCCACGCCGGACCCCGGCGGGGCAACCCCGCTGGAGAGACGCAGACCCGCCAACTGCGCGTGGAGGGGAGCGCTGGTCTCCGGGCGGGTTTCCTCGGGGGCTTTGGAGGGCATCCCGGGCGCGCCTTCGCGCCGTGGGCTCGCCGTGCCCCTGCCCGGCCAGGGGGACCCTGGGTCGCGCGCAGCGGCCTCGGACCGCCCGGGAGCACGCGCCTCCCCGCTCGCACCCGCCCTCGGGGCTCCCGCGTCGGTCGGGGCCGGCAGGCGCCCCGTGGGGGGCGGCAGGAAGGCGAACGCGGCCGTTCCGGCCCCGGCGGCCAAGGCTGCGGCGATGGTGCGGGCGAAGTCCTCGCCGCACTCGTCCGCCAGGACGCGGCGGATCAGGACGACGCCCCGGCGGTCGCCGACGGCCAGCAGGTCGACCGCGACCCCCAGCAGGGTGGCCGTCGTCGGGTCACTCCAGGTCGGCGGCGCCAACGCGCACCCCCTCCCGCCGTGCCGCGGGGGCGGTGGTCGCGGCGCGTGTGCACAGCAGCAGGCCCTCCTCGGCCTGCGCCGCGGACAGCCCCCAGAACGACTTGTCGCGGCAGCGGAAGCCGGCCTGGCGCAGCAGGCGCAGGCACTCGGCCCGGCCCGCCGCGGAGTGGTACTCCAGCACGACGTGGTCCGTCTGGGGCAGGATGCCGGCGGCTCCCCGCAGGACCTGCACCTCCGCCCCCTCGGTGTCGATCTTCAGCAGGTCGAGGTGGCCGATGCCCCGCCGGTCGCACTCCGCATCCAGCGTCGTCACGGGGACCACCTCGCTGCCCGCCCCGCGGTCCAGATCGGTGTGCCACCCCGGGTCCAGGGAGTGGGTCACGCTGCTGCGCAGGTAGAGCGTCGCCACCCCGCCGGCGTCGCCGCAGGCCTGGGGGCACACCTCGCCCCCGATGCCCTGGGCGGCAAAGACGCGACGCAGGCGGGTGTGGTTGGCGGAGGCCGGCTCGAAGGCCAGGACGCGCGCCGCGGGACGGGCGGAGCGCACCCGCCAACTGAAGAAGCCGACGTTGGCGCCGACGTCGCAGACCAGCGGTGCCTCTGGAAGCGGCAGCCGCCCGACCTCGTATTCGTCGAACAGGTAGACCTGGCCGAAGAAGCCCGCCTCATAGGGCGAGAAGAGCCCGGCGGTGTCCGGCGCGAGCGCTGCGCACTCGGCCAACAGGCCGGCCCGCCAGCCCCCGCGTAGGCACGCCCGCAGCAGGCGCGGGTGCCGGCAGGCCGTGGCGAGCACGGTGAGGGCGTAGGCCGGATGGCGCAGCGCCCGGGCCGCCAGCCGCCAGGCCCGCCGCAGGGGGCGCCACAGCCGCGCGGTCCGGGCGCGCCCGATCTTCGCCACGCCCGCCGCCCCATCCCGGATCGCCGCTCGGCCCATGCTTGACGCCGCCCCCCGCCTGCATCCGGACGCGGCGGACACGCCGCTGCCGGCGACCGGTCCGTACCGGTCGGGGGCGGGCTGCCTGCCAACCCCGGAGATACCCGGCAGGGGTGCGAATCTCCTCCGTGTTCGGACGCCCCTGCCGCAGGCACCAGCAGGTCCCAGCGGGATGGGCCGTCCAGCGGGGGCGGCCCGGGCGCCCCGGTTCCGGGCCCGTGCCGGCAACGGCCCTTCCACTGGCACCGCTGGATGGTATCCTGGAGCCCTGCGGTGCGCGAGTTGGCACCAGGGGCCGGCGGAAGCCTCCGCGGCCGAAACCGGCGCGATCCCCGATCCCGCCACCCTAGTGAGGAGTGCAGGAACGTGGCCGATGTCAGACCCACGCCCGTCGGGCAAGCGGGCAGCGTGCCTCCGGAGGCCGAGCGCATCACCTATGACAACGGCCAGTTGCGGGTCCCCGACCAGCCGATCATTCCCTTTATCGAGGGCGACGGCACGGGCCCGGACATCTGGCGGGCCGCGGTGCGCGTCCTGGACGCCGGGGTGCGCGCGGCGTACGGCGCACGGCGCGCCATCGCCTGGTTGGAGGTCCTGGCGGGGGAGAAGGCGGTCGCCGCCGTGGGGGACCTGTTGCCCGCGGAGACGGTCGAAACGATTCGCGCCCACCGCGTCGCTATCAAGGGCCCGCTGACCACGCCGGTGGGCGGGGGGTTCCGGAGCCTCAACGTGACGCTGCGCCAGCGCATGGACCTCTTCGCCTGCGTGCGCCCGGTGCGCTACTTCCAGGGCGTGCCCAGCCCGGTGAAGCGGCCGCAGGATTTCGATCTGGTCATCTTCCGGGAGAACGTGGAGGACATCTACGCCGGGATCGAGTGGCCCGCCGGGAGCGCGGAGGCCGCACAGCTGCGCGCCTTCCTCGCCGAGCGCTTGGGCGTCAGCGTGCGGGAGGACGCGGGCCTGGGCATCAAGCCCATCAGCCGCTTCGGGACGCGGCGCCTGGTGCGGCAGGCGATCCGCTACGCGCTGGAGCACCGGCGGCCGAGCGTGACCCTGGTGCATAAGGGCAACATCATGAAGTACACGGAGGGTGCGTTTCGGGACTGGGGGTACGAGCTGGCCACGACGGAGTTTCGCGACCGGGTGGTCACCTGGGAGGAGGTGCAGGCCAACGGGGGGCGCGTCCCCGAGGGGCGGTTGCTCATCCAGGACTCGATCGCCGACATCACGTTCCAGCACTTGTTGCTGCGTCCCAAGGAGCACTCCGTGCTGGCCGCGCCCAACCTCAACGGGGACTACCTCTCGGATGCCGCGGCCGCCGTGGTCGGTGGTATCGGCATGGCTCCGGGCGCGAACATCGGCGACGGCTACGCCGTCTTCGAGGCTACCCACGGGGCGGCCCCCAAGTACGCTGGCTTGGACCGCGTCAACCCGGGTTCGGTGATCCTCTCCGGCGTGATGATGCTCGAGTACCTGGGCTGGCGCGAGGCGGGCGAGGCGATCATCGCGGCCCTGGAGCGCGCGATCGGTGCCGGCCGGGTCACCTACGATCTGGCGCGCGGCAACCCGGCGGCGACGGTGGTGCCCACGTCCGTCTTCGGAGACCAGATCATCGCGCACCTGCGGGCCTGAGGCGGACGGCCCGGGATGGCCGGCCCGGGGCCTCTCCGGGGGCCGGGCCGGTGGGCCCACCCGCTTGGGCGGGGCCCTGCCCCGGCGAGCGGGCCGCTCCGCTGCGGCCCCGGGCGTCAGGTCAGGCGGTTGCCCTCGTGTGCCGGGCGGGGGGCCTCCGGGATACGGATCGGTGCCGTGTGCTTGGGGCCGCGGCGCGCGCCGCC
>DAHWHV010000572.1 GCA_027335545.1 Clostridia bacterium | reverse complement strand
GGGCCGCCCCGCCGGCGCCCCGTCGGCGAGTACGGCGGTGGCGCCGCCCCGCTGTGCCTCCCTTGGCGGGCCGGCCCGTGGCCGCGCCCCCGGACGGGGCGGCAGCCGCCGCCGCCGGACTCGCCTGGGCCGCCGTTCCCGCCGCCGCCGTGGCCGTCTGACCGGTCTTCGCCGTCTTGCGGGCCTTTGCCCGTTTGCCGGCCTTGGCCGCCTTCCCCGTCCCGGCCTTCCCCGCCGCGCTCGCGCCCTGCCCCTTCGCCGTGGGCACCAGGGCGTAGACGAAGGCCCCTTGGCTCCCGGTCTGCACCGCCGCTGTCGGCACCATGGTCGCGCCGGCCACGCGCCGCGTCAGCAGTTGCACGGACGCGGATTCCCCGGCGGCCAGGCCGGAGCCGGGGCGGTCCGGGGCCACCGTGACCAGGAAGGTGAGGTTCGCCAGGTTCCCCGTGGGGGAGACGCCCACCACGTGGCCGGGGACGGCGCGCCGGGGGGCGGCCGAGGTGTAGATCGCGGCGGCCTGCCCGGGGCGGACCGCGCCGATGTCCCGCTGGGGCACGGGCCCCTCGACCTCCAGGACGTCGCTTTGCAGCGTCGCCAGGGCGGCGCCGGCCCCGACCTGGGCCCCGACCCGCGCCAGGCCGGGATTCACGGCGATCAGCCGGCCGGCCGTCGGCGCCACCACGCGCAGCTTGGCGGCCTGCAGGGCGGCGAGTTGCGCGTTGCCCGCCGCGGCCGTGGCCGCCGCCCGCAGGCCCATCAGGGTCGCGGGGGTGTTGGGCTGCCGCACCAGTTGCAGACGGGCCTGCGCGCCCTGGACGGCGGCCGCCGCCAGGGCGGCCTGGGCGGGCGTCACCGCCCCACTGGCGAGTTGGGCGAGTACGGCCTGTTGCGCCGCCAGGTTGCCCTGCGCCACGGCCAGGGCGTGCTGGGCGTTGGCGAGGGCGAACTGGTCGGCGGCCTGGGCCGAGTTCACTTGCGCGCTGGCGCTGGCCATCGAGGCCTGCGCCTGCCCCTGCGCGGCGGTCA
Organism: Clostridia bacterium; assembly: GCA_027335545.1. The sequence goes on along the minus strand of DAHWHV010000572.1, from coordinate 1,497 downwards.
CGGCCGCCTGCGCCTTCTGGAGCGCGGCCGTCTCGTCCGCCTGGGCCGTGGCCAGGGCCGCGGCCGCGTTGGCCACCGCCGCCCGCCCGTACGTCGCGCCGCCGACGGTCTGCTCCTGGGCGAGGGCGTTGGTGTAGGCCTGCTGCGCGTTGGCGACGGCCACGGCCTGCGGGCTGCCGGGGGACTGGAGCTGCTGCAGGGCGGACTCCGCCGCCCCGAGGTTGGCCTGCGCGGCGGTGGCGCTGCCGGCCGCGACGCCCGGGGCCTGCTGTGCGTTGCGGAGCGCGACCGCGGCGGGGGCCTGGCCGGATTGCAGGGCCTGGAGGTTCTGCTGGGCGATCCCCACTTGGGTCTGGGCCTGCGCGACGGCCGCCTGCTGGCGTTGCAGCAGGGCGGGATTGGGCTCGAAGAGGGACTTCTGGCGGGCCTCGGCGGCGGCCAGCGCCGCCTGGGCCTGGGCGACGGCCCCCGGCGTCCCGCCGGCCTCCGCCTGCTGCAGACGGGCAGCCGCCGCCTGGGCGTCGCCCGCCGCCACCTGAGCGTGGAGCGTGACCGCCGGGTTGGTCAGTGTGAAGAGCGTGGCGCCGGCCGGCACGGAGGCGCCCACGGAGGCGTTCACACCGCTGATGGTGCCGGCCACTCCGGGGGTGACGCGCACCGTGTAGCTGCTGGCCACATGCCCCACGAAGGAGAGGGTCGCGGTGAGCGGGCCGCGCGCGGCGCGCGCGCCCTGCACGGCCACCACCCCCCCGGCGCCGCGGTGGTGGCCGTGCCCCGCCCCGCCACGGCGGGCCAGGGCGACCACCCCCATGCCCGAGGCCAACAGGGCGGCCATGGCCACCGCGATCGGGCGCCTGCGCAGCCACCGTCCCCACTCCACGACGCCTCACCCCCCGGCCGTCACGCGCCAGAGCCCTCGGGACCCGTTACGGGCGGACCAGGATCGAGGCGGCCACGCGCTTGCCGCCCGCAGTGGTCGTGTGCACGGTGACCAGGGCCCCGGCCTTCAGGGCCGCCACCGTCGCCGGTGTGGGCTTGGTCCGGGGGGTGGCGCCCGTCGCACCCGCGGCCCCGGCCGCCTTGGCTGGGACCAGGAGCACCCGCACCGTCGCCGGCAGCCCCAGGGTCACGCTGCGGCCGGAGGCCGTCTTGAGCGTGAGCGCGCCGGCCGTCACCCCGGTGACGGTGCCGCGCAGCGTCGCGTGGAGCGCGTGCGCCGGCAGGACGGTGATCGCCGTGGCCGCGAGCCCGCCCTTGGTCGGCAGGGCGCGGGCGTGGACGCGCTGCCCCACGGCCAGGGCAGCGACGGCGATCACCGCCGGGGCGTGGCCGGGCACGACGCGCGTCAGCTTGGTGGAGGGCTGCAACAGCAGGTGGACCGTGGCGTGCCCCCCCGTGGTCAGTGCGACCTGGGCGCTGCTCAGGGAGGCGATGACGCCCGCATAGGCGTGGGCGGCGGTGTGGGCCCGGGCGTGGGCCTTGCCCGCGTGCACCCGC
>DAHWHV010000568.1 GCA_027335545.1 Clostridia bacterium | reverse complement strand
CGCAACCTTGGCACGCGCTTAACCACGCCCTCGCTGGCGCAGAGCCCCGGCACCCCGAAGCCCCGGCTCCGGCCCGCGCGTCCTTTCGCCCGCGCCGCCGATGGCCACGCACCGGCGCCCGACCGACACGTGGCCGCCCGTTGCTTCGCCCCACTCCCCTCGCGCCTCGCCCCCAGGCCAGCCGGGGCGCTCGCGGAGGTCACGGTCGCAGGCGGATGCGGCGCGCCGGCAGGGGCGCCCTGGACCCGCCGGCGACCGGCTTCACGCCTTGGGCGCTCACTGGGCGAACCGCGGCCCGATGCCGTCACCGCCGTCGCGCCCAGCCCTGACGGGGGCACTGCCTGGATCCCCGCCACCACCCGCACCAGCGAGACCCTTGACCAAGCCGCGCATGGTAGCAGCGTGCGACGCGAGGGACGCCTCGGCAAGGGACGAAGGGCCATACAGGTACGTCCAGGCGGGCCGATATCTCCGGTGTGGTAGGGCCGTTGGTACAGCCCCGGGTGGTCCACTTGCCCGCACGGATGGGCTCATCCGTCCAGCGGGGGCCCGGCGGAGGCCGTGGTATATGCGGGGGAGGCGTGGCGCTGCGAGCGGTGGCCCGCCGCCGCACACCCGTTTGGGGATGAGGTCGCCTGCGGCGGAGGTGTGGGACCGGCTGAGGGGTTCATGGGGCGGGCGTGGCGCCATCATGGGGAAGTCACGTTCATATAGGGTGTGCGGGCGGCCCGTGAGACGCTTCCCAACCGGGCACGCGGCAGAGGCCTGGTCGCCCGGGGCTCGGGCGCTTCCTGGCATCCCTCCCCACGGGGCCACGGCCGCGCCCATCGGTGGCAGGCGTTGCGGCGCCCGCGTGCTCATGCCGCATGCCTCGCCTCTTGGAGGCCCCCCCCAGTCCCGGCCCGCGAGGGAAAGCCCGCGCCTTTCGCCGTCGGGCGGCGGTCCGGGGGCGCCGGCCCGACGCCGGCCCGACGAACCGCGTGGGCAACCGCTGGCGTGCCAGGACCACATCGCGCTCTCGCTCGCTCGGCGCGCACGGCACGAAAGGTTTGACGTCCGCTGTGGCCTTTGGCCCTTCCCCGAGCAGAGCGACACCGGTGCGCAGGCCGGGGGGCGGCGAAACCGAGGCGGAAAGGGGAGTGCCTGGCCGGCGGACGGCGCGGAGAGGACCCGCGGTCGCTCCGCGTCATGTTTTTGGCCAGGTCATCGATGGCGTCATCGCCTCCCCCCAGCTCCGGCCCGTTGGCCCCGCCCGCGGCGGGCACGGCGGCCCCGCCCCGATCGCCGGCCCGCGCTGCCGGGCCCAGCGTCGCCTCACGGGAGACCCGGCCCGCCTGGGTCCTGCGCCTGCTGCCCGCGGGGACGGTGGTCCCGTGCCCGCCGGGAGCGACCGCGCTGGAGGCGGCGGTGGCCGCGGGAGCCGCCGTCGAGGCGCCTTGCGGCGGCCGGAGGCTGTGCGGCAGGTGCCGGGTGGTGTACGAGGCGGGCGCACCCGCCCCGGGCCCGGTGGAGGTCGGGCTGATCGCCGCGCACGACCTGGCCGCGGGCGTACGCCTGGCCTGCCGGAGCCGGCCGGTCGGCGACGCCAGCGTGCGGCTGCTCCCGCCCGCCCGCTTGGACGGGTGGAAGGTCACCGCGGCCGCCGAGGGGGACACCCCCATCGACCCGGATGTCCGGGTGCTGCGTTGCCCTCCGCCCTCCGTGACGCTGGAACGCCCAACCCCGTCCGCCACGTGGCTCCGGGAGCAGCTGGGCGACCTCACCCTGCCGCTGCCCGTGCTGCGCACCCTGCGCGGGGCGGGTCACGGCGATGCGGGACGGGACGGGGCCGGGGGGTGGGCGTGGGAGGTGGTCACGGTCGGCGAGTAGATCGCCGAGGTGGCGCCCGCGCCGCCCGGCGGGCGTACGGGGGCGCCGGTGCTGGGCGCGGCACTGGACATCGGGACCACTACGGTAGTGGCCTTCTTGCTCGACCTGCGTAACGGCCGCCAGCTCGCCGCCGCCTCGACGATGAACCCGCAAGCCTCCTTCGGGGGGGACCTGATCTCGCGCCTGCACGCCGTCCTGGATGACCCGGACAACGGACGGCGCTTGCGGGACCTGATTGTGACCGCCGTCGGCCGGCTCATCACCCGCTGCTGCCGGCAGGCGGGCCGCGATCCGGCGCGGGTCTTCCAGGTGAGTGTGGCCGCCAACACCTGCATGCACCATCTGTTCCTCGGCCTGGACGCCTCTGTTCTCGCCGCGTCGCCCTTTGCCCCCGTGGTCGCCGCCGGGCTGGATCTGACGGCCGCGGACGTGGGCCTGCCGATCCACCCCCAGGGGCGCGTCTATCTGCTCCCCAACGTCGCGGGCTTCGTGGGCGCGGACACCGTGGCGGGGGTACTGGCCAGCGGCCTGGCGGACGGCCCGGACTGGCGTCTGCTGCTCGACATCGGGACCAACGCCGAGATCGTGCTGGGGCGGCGCGGACGCCTACTGACCTGCTCGGCCGCCGCCGGACCGGCGTTCGAGGGCGGCAACATCTCGTGCGGGACGCTGGCGCGGGAGGGCGCGGTGAGCCACGTGCGCTGGGAGGACGGGCGGATGCGGGCGGAGACGGTGGGCGGTTCGCCCCCCGTGGGCCTGTGCGGTTCAGGCCTGCTGGATGCCGTGCGGGTGCTCCTGGAGTTGGGCGTAGTGGCGCCCAGTGGGCGCCTGGAGCCGCCCGTGCGCTGGCCGGCGCCCGCGCGGGCCGGGGTGCGCTGGTCCGACCCGCCGGGCGGCGTGCTGCTGGCCGAGGGCGAATCCCCGGTGGTCCTGACCCAGCGCGACATCCGCGAACTGCAACTGGCCAAAGGCGCGGTCCGCGCGGGCTGTGAACTGTTGCTGCAGCGGGCGGGCATCGGCCCGGGCGATCTCGCCGAGGTCCTGCTGGCCGGCGCCTTCGGCAACTACCTCGACCCGCGGAGTGTGCTCGCGCTGGGGCTGGTCCCGCCCGTGGCCGCCGACCGGCTGCGCAGCATCGGCAACGCCGCGGGCGCCGGCGCGCGTCTCGCCCTCCTCCAGCGCGCGGCCCGGGATCAGGCCGCGGCCCTGCGCGAGGAGATGGAGTACGTGGAACTCTCGCTGCAGCCCGGCTTCCAGGACGCCTTTGCGGAGGGCATGGTGCTCGGCGCCGGCGGGTGAGCGGGCGGCGGTGCGGCGCGCGTCGCCGCCCGCCGGTGGGTCGACTGGCGGGGATTCTCCCCTGCCAGACGTCGCCCAGAGTCCCGCGGCGGGCGCCCCGGGCCTGCGCCGTGCGGTGCCGCCGCCGCTGACGGAGGGGCCGCCGCGGCGACGGCCGCCGACCGACCAGGGGGGACGGGGCAACCGCCGCAGGCCGCTGCGAACCGCGCCAGGGCGTCGCGCCAGGCGGCAGCACCCAGCGTGCACCGACCGATTCGACGGGCGCCAACGGGGGGACGCGCATGGAAGGGGCGGGGACGGCGCTGCGGGCCCTGCTGGCCCGCGCGGGAGACGGGGTCCTGTTGGCCGACGGGGCCACGGGGACGGCGCTGCAGCAGCGTGGTCTGCGCGCCGGCGAGTGCCCGGAGACCTGGAACCTGAGCCATCCCGACGCGGTGCAGGCGATCGCGGCGGCCTACGCGGCCGCCGGCTCCCAACTCGTCTACACGAACACCTTCGGCGCCAACGGGGTGGCCTTGCGGCGCCATGGCCTGCAGGAGCGCATGGCCGAACTGAACACCGCGGCGGTTCACCTGGCCCGCGCGGGCGTGGGCCCGGGGGTGGCGGTCGCCGGGTCCATCGGCCCCACCGGCGCGCTGCTGGAACCGCTGGGCGACCTGACGGCGGCGGAGGCCGGCCAAGCGTTCGCGGAGCAGGCCGCGGCCTTGGTCGCCGCCGGCGTGGATGCCCTCGTGCTGGAGACCTTCTCCCACCTTCCCGAGGCGTTGGCGGGACTACGCGCCGTCCGGGGGGCGACCGCCGGACCGGTGGTGGTCTCCCTCAGCTTCGAGGCCAGAGGCCGCACCGTCATGGGCGTCTCCGCGGAGGAGGGCGCCCGGGCGCTCACGGCCGCCGGCGCCGACGCGCTGGGCGCCAACTGCGGCGGCGCTTGGGACGGTGTCGCTCTCGCGCTGGCCGGCCTGGCACGCTCCGCGCCGGGTGTGCCGCTACTGCTCAAACCCAATGCGGGCACACCGCGGGCGACCCCGACGGGCAGCGTGTACCCCGAGGGACCCGAGACGTTCGCCGCCTTCGTCGCCGCGCAGGCGGCCCGCTGGCCCGTGCGCATCGCCGGAGGCTGCTGCGGCACCGGCCCAGAACACATTGCCGCCCTACGGCGGAGCCTCTCGCGGGGGGCAGCGGCCCGGGGCGCACCGGACGGGCGTCCCCCGCAAGCCGCGGACTGACCCAGGGAAGGTGCAGGGGGGCAGCCCCCCCACTCGGCCGTGGCCGCTGCCCCGGGCCGGGACGGCCGGCGTGCAGCCCCGCAGAGGGAGCGGTTGTAGCACGGAGCGATCATACTGTCCTCCGCCCTGGTACTGACAGGCGACGGCAGCGGTGGTGAAGGCAATGGTAACGCCTCCGGCAAGAGGCGTTGTATCGCTATGCACGACTGTGCACGGGGCCTCGCCGGCAGCGGCTTATCCTGGGATCAGGAAGTGCTCGGGGTCGTACGAAGGCGCCGGAACGGGTTAATCTTGTGCTGCTTGACAAGTTACCGCCCGAAGTTCATGGCTGCATGGGACTTATGTAGGTAGCGGTGGGCGCCAGTGCGCCGGGACGCCAACTCCCTCAACGAGATCCGCAACGCGCCTGTGGGCGGAACCCGCCGACCGACCGCCGTTGGGGGCACTGGCCGTGAGACAAGTTATTCCGTGCCGGCGCCTGATGTCTGGTCCGCGCCTGCGGGGCACTGCTTGCGGGGTTGTGGCACGGGGCCCTGCTGGGCAGGCAATGGAAGCGGACGGTCCAACGCCGTCGCGGGCAACGAACCCCGTGCGCCTTCCGGTTCGCACGGCTGGCGTGGCGAGAGGGTGGGGGACGGTCTCTCGTGCCCGCGACCCGAGGCGGAGGCGGCCACGGGCGGCGGTCGCGCGTCGTGGCGGCGTGGCATCGCCCGCGTTCTCACTGCACCGCGGATGGTCCTTCATCCGCTGGCGTCTCCGTGCCGCCTTCGTCCCCTGCCGTGAGCGCCAACCACTTCCGGATCATCGCGCACCAGGCGAGCACCTTGGCGTCCCCCTCGCTAGCCACCCATACGGCTTTCGCCACATCATAATCTGCCTTCAGCCGTTCGCCAGCCTCCGGCGCAGCCACGGTTGCCTTCCGCCCCCGGTCGATACGGTCACGCAAGGTTCTCACCGATACACCCGCTACACGCGCGGCCCCCTCTACCGACAGTCCCCCTTCGACGAGATCCATCGCCGCGCCCAGGGCTGCTTCATATCCCGCATCCTTGGCGCGAAACCTTAGCAACGTCGCCATCTTCCACATCTCCAACCCTATCAGCATCCGCCAGACGCAGACTCACACCGTCTCACGGCCTATGGTAGAAGGCCACGCTCCCTGCCAAACGCCAACACGTCGCCACGCCGGTAGGTCGCCCACGAATAGCGACGGTCGCCTGCGGAACCGACGGGGAGCCCGTGCTGCCCCGCAACCAGATCATGCCACACATTTTCGGAAACGCCAAGAATCGCCCGCACCTCCACGGGTCCAGCGCGTTGGGCAGCCCGGACCAGCCGCCACAGCGTCCAGTCCCGCCGGCCGGCCGCGACGGCCGGCGCAGCTGTGAAGCGGGGCGCGCCGTCCGACACCGACACCGGCACGAGCAGGAGCGCGCCGCCGTCGAGCGCCGCGTCGCGTGGTGGCGCGTATCTTCTGGGTCACGGGGGGGAACACAACTACTACTGGCCACGCTATGTGCGAACCGACTGGCCGCGGTATTAGCGAGCGGCCTGCCGGCCCTTGCGGACGAGCCTCTGGCGCCGCCGGTTCCGGCGGCCGCGGCGTCACTGAGGGGGATGCCGCCCAGCGCGACAGCCTATGGCGGCGCCCACCGCCTCCGCTCCCGGGAGGTAGCCCACGACCTGGTCCTCGAAGCGCCCGCCCGTTCTTTGACCCACCCTCGATGGATGGCCGCGGCAGCGTGGAGATCGCTGCAGTCGGCGGCCGGCCACCGCCAGGAGGTCACCCGGGGGCAGGTGGTCACGGTGGATCCGCTGCACCACGCCGGATACGACCGGGGCCGGCACCCGGGTACGACATCACCGTAGACGCTGAGGGGCTGGTGCGCAGAGGCGCACCAGCCCCTCAGCCCCCTGCCCGCGGAAACACCGCCGACGACGGCCCGCCTTCTGCGGCCGACATCGCGCGTTCGGTAGACCATGTATTGGGATCTGCCCCGCAACGGCACAGCCCGAGACCAACACCCACGCCGCCGCACCCTCCGCGAACGCCGCCGCGCGGCGGCGGCCCGCCCCGGGCCGCCGCCAGTTCCGCGAGGGGTCCCGCCTGGCATCCGTGATCTCCCGGGCGCGGGCGCGTTGTCAGGCGCCTGCTCCCGCAGGTAGTACCTGGCCTGCACCTCCTGCGGCCTCCTGGAGACGCACCGGCCCGAACATCCCTCCGGCTCCCTGTCCCTTGCCCACCAGGCTGGTGGGACGCCCGATCTCGTAGTGCGCGCCCAGGGTGTTGGTGACCCGCACCCGCAACCGGTGCCGGCCGGGCCCCCAGGCGTCTTGCAGATCGAAGTGATAGGGGTGCCAGAGGCGTACGCCGACGTCGCGGCCGTCGACCCAAACCTGCGCCGTGCCGCGCACGTAGCCCAGGTCGAGCCACGCCCGCGCGGCCGCGCCCTCCACCTCCGTCTCGTACTCCACGACGCCGCTGTGGTGCGGCAGGTGCAACACGGAACGCCAGTCACCGAGCGATCCCTGCGTCGGGGCCGTGCGGATGCGGACGGGTTCGGTAAGGGCCGCCGCTTCGGGGGCCGCGACCTCCGGCTCGACGCGCACGGCGCAAACCGCGCCCGCGGGCTGAGGCGCAAATTCGGCCACTCCGCGACGCACCTCCACCTCCTGTCCAGAGACCCAGGCGCGGGCCGGGCCGGCGGCTGCCAACCGCACGGCCGTCGCACCGACGGGCAACTCGAAACGGAACCACACGGGGTGGCGGGCGTCCTCGGGTGCCAGCAACAAGGGCAGGGAGACGGTCTCCGGGACGC
>DAHWHV010000561.1 GCA_027335545.1 Clostridia bacterium | reverse complement strand
CCCGGGACCAGGGCGCCCCGGCCATCGCCCGTCCCGGCGCCCCCGCCGGCCGCCGCGTCAGAGCAGCCGGCGGGCTAGGGCCCGGCGCATCTCCGCCAGCACGGCGGGGCGCGCCAACGCGAGGTTGTGGAGTTCCGCGGGGTCTTCCCGCAGGTCGTAGAGTTCGGCGCGGTCGTTGACGTTGTCGATGAACTTGTATTCCGCCGTGCGCAGGCAGCGGGCCGTCGTGAGCTGGCTCAGGGCGTCGCGGCGGTGCGCGGCGCCCGGGTCGCGCAGCAGGGGGCCGAGGGAGCGCGCATCCAGCGGCAGGGCCGGGGTGACGCCGGCGAGTTCGAGCAGCGTCGGGTGCAGGTCGCTCATCTCGATCAGGGCCGCGCTGGTCCCTTGGGGGATGCCCGGCCCGGCGGCCAGGAGCGGGACACGCAGGGCCGGCTCGTAGAAGACGGACTTCTGGTAGAGGCCGTGGTCCCCCAGCATCTCGCCGTGGTCCGAGGTGTAGAAGACGTAGGTGCGCTCGGCGGCCCCGCTGCGGGCCAGGGTGTCCAGCAGCAGGCCCACCTGGGCGTCGATCAACTCCAGGGCCGCCGTGTACTGGCGGCGCACGACGGCTACCTCCTCCGGCGAGGCGCCCGCCTGGGCGGCGGCCTTGCGCTGGATCCAGCCCGGCTTGCCCTCCAGGGCGTCGGGGGTGGGGGCCGGCATGGCGGCGCCGCGAAAGTGCTCGGCGTACTCCGTAGGCGGGTCCCAGGGGTCGTGGGGGCCGACGAAGCTGACGAAGAGGTGCCAGGGCGATTCGCCGTCCTGGTCGGCGATGAACTCCGCCGCCCGGCGGGCGACGTAGCAGTCCTCCCAGTCTTCGGTGGGGAGCACGGAGTCCGCCGCGTACCAGGCCGGGGCGGGTCCGCGCCGGCGATAGTCCGCGCAGAAGGCCTCCAGGCGGCCCCGTTCCCGCAGGTAGCGGTTGTAGGGGCCATGGGGGTCGGGCCAGCCGCTGCCGGCGTGCATCTTGCCCTCGCACTCCACGGGGTCGGTGAAGCCGTAGCTGTACAGCAGCGGCAGGTCGCCGCGGCGGCCGTTGAACGTGTCCGGCTTGTGCAGGTCGAGCTTCCCGACCAGGCCGACGCGGTACCCGGCGTCGCGCAGTTGCTGGTAGTAGGTCGGCAGGTGGCGCGGGTAGAAGGCGTTGTTGCCCATCGCCCCGACCCGGTGCGGCTCCAGGCCGCTGGCCAGGCTGATGCGGGAGGGGGCGCAGAGCGGGGCGTTGCAGGTCGCCTGGGAGAAGCGCAGCCCCCGGCCGGCCAGGGCGTCCAGGTGCGGGGTACGCACCCAGTCGGCCCCGGCGGCACCCAGCCAGTCGTAGCGGTGCTGGTCGGCCATGATCAACAGCAGGTTGGGCCGGCCGTCCCGGGTCCTTGGCATCGTCCCGTCCCCCTCCGTCCGGCGGCGCCGCGCCGGTGTGATAGCACCCCTGGCCACTCCGCCCTGGCCCCGGCCCTGCCCGGCGCACCCGGCCATCCCGGACCCGCGGGAGGGGTCTGCCCCCGCATTCCGCGGCGGGACGCGCCCTCCTGCCGCAGGCTGCGCGCCGTGCGGGCCGGGGCGGCGGAGGTCCCCCGGGCCCCCGGGTCGAAGGACAGGCGGCACTGGCGGCTGCCCACCCGGGGGGTCTCCTCAGGTGTCATTACTCCCGGCACCTGCCACCCGGCGGTCCCCGCTGTGTTCCGCGCCACGCCCGCGGCGGGCGTCGAGCCGCCGCCGTGCGGGGGAGGCGGGAGCGGGCGTCTCCCCGGCCGGTCGCGGCCGCAGCCGATCCCTGGGGGGTGATCTCCTTGGGTGCGTGGCGGGACATCGTCCGTGCGGTGCGCGACTTCCCGTTCTGGAGGGACCTGGGCGAGGCAGCCCCCGAGCCGCTCGCCGGCCCCGGGCGCCGGTTGGACTCCTGGCGGCGCATGGCCCCGTACCTGGGGCTGCAGTGGCCGCTGATCGCGTTGCTGGTGCTGCTCATCCTCGCCAGCAGCGCGCTCGGCGTCCTGCCGGCGCTGATCGTGCGCCAGATCGTCGATGTGGGGATCAAGGGGCATCACGCGGCGGCCCTGACGCACGGCGTCATCCGGCTGGTCGGGGTCGAGCTGGCCCAGAGCCTCGTGGCGGCGGGGGCGACCACGGCCGGTGCCCTGGCCAGCAACGACATCGTCGCCCGCATGCGACGCAACGTGGTCGACGCCGTGCGCCGGGCGGAGTCCCGCTCCGTGCGGGACGTCGGCGGGGACACCCTGGTCACGCGGGCCATCAACGACGTGGGGATCGTGGGCGGCCAGTCGTCGGTGTTCTCCGGGGTCATCGGCCTGTTCACCACGGCGGTCTCCGTGGTGCAGGCGGCGAGCCAGTTGGTCGCCACCGTGGTGGCCCTGCTGCTGCTGGCGCCGGGGTATGGCGTCCTGCTGATCGGCCTAGCCCTGCCCTTCCTGCTCCTGACGCGCCTGGCGGCCCGCTGGATGTATTGGCTGACCCGCCGGCAGTACGAGGTCATCGGCGAGATGAACGGACTGCTGCGCGGCCAGGCGGCCGCCGGCGCGCGGGGCGGCGGGGCCCGGGACGA
>DAHWHV010000112.1 GCA_027335545.1 Clostridia bacterium | reverse complement strand
GGGCGCCCACAGGGCGCCGGGCGCGTCCGGCCCCGGGGGCCTCGGGGACCAGTTGCCGCGCCAGCACGGACAGGGCGCGGGTCAGGCGGGCGCCGGGGGCGGCCTCCGGCAGGGACAGCCCCTGGTTGGCGGCGCGCACCGCGACGCCCTCGTCGGCCGGCAGGGCGGCCCACACGGGCAGGCCCAGCGTCGCCTCCACGTCCGCCCGGCGCACGCCGTGGCTGCGGTTGGCGCGGTTGAGCACCACATGCGTCTTGGCCCGGCCGATCTGCACCAAGTCGAGCACCCCGAGGGCACCCCGGGCGTTGCGCAACGAGGCCACGTCCGGCGTGGTCAGCAGCAGGATGTGGTCGGCCAGCTCCAGGGCCGGAAAGGCGGGTTCGGGGAAGCCCGGCGGCGTGTCCACGACGACGGCCTCGAAGCCGTCGCGGGCCGCGCGCAGGATCGCCTGGGCGTGCTCTTGGTGCACGAACTCCGCCATCTCCGGCTTAGGCGGGGCGGGCAGCACGAACGCGCCGCTGCTGTGGCGGGACATGAAGCTGACCAGCAGGTCCGCGTCCAGGCGGGCCACCTCGGTCAGCAGTTCGCTGAAGGGCCGCGGGGGGGCGCCGCGCAGCCAGACCCCGGCGTTGCCCCAGTCGAAGTGCAGGTCGAGGAGGGCCGTGCGCAGGCCGCGCAGGGCCAACGTGGCGGCGAGGTTGACGGCGACCATCGTCTTGCCCACGCCGCCCTTGGTGCCGAGCACCGAGATCACCCGGTCGGTGGCCGCCGGCCCCGGGTCCGCCTGCCCGCCCAGGGCGGCCGCGACGCAGTCGGCCGCCTTGTAGAGGCCCTCGGCCAACTCGGGCAACTCGCAGTCCCAGGGCAGGACGACGCGGGCTCCGGCGAGCGCCGCGCGCGGGAAGTTCTCCGCGAGGTCCCAGCCCTGGCGGAGCAGCAGGACGCAGGCCGTGGCCGGGAAGAGGCGTGTCTGGGCCGCGATGGTGTCCAGGGCGGGGGTCAGGGAGGGGCCGCCGTCGACGAGCACCACGGCGGGGGTCCCGCTGAGGCTCAGCTCCCCGGGCCGGACCCCGGCGGTGACGATGATGTCCTCGACCGGGCCGAGCAGGCGGGCCCGGTCCTCCAACCAGGCGGAGTCGTCCGACGCGAGCCGGATGCGCACTCGGTTCACGGTCCTTCACCTCCCGGGACGTTCCCGTCGTCGCTGGAGCCCGGGGGTCGCGGTGCCTTGCGGGCGGGGGGTGAGGCCAGGGCCGGCCCTGGCCTCACCCCCCTACCCGCCTGGAACCCCGGCGCCGGCCTGCGGCGGCACCTGGACGGTCGCGGCATCCGTCACCGAGCGCAGGGTGAATTGCAACGAGCCGCGGCTGCCGGACCAGGCCAGCAGCGACGCCCCCGCCGGCCAGACCTCCAGGGTCACGTCGGCGTAGGTGCTCGGGACGGGGGTCGTCTGCCCGACGGTACGCTCCGCCACGGCCAGGACCTTGACGTCCTGCAGCAGGGTGTCGACGGTGGTCGTGGCACCCTTGGAGAAGATCGCCAGGATGTCCACGTGGTCGCCGGGGCGGATCAGGTCGCCGACCCCGCTGGTGACGGTCACCGGCAGGGTGTAGGCGCGCATGCCCGGGGCCACGGCGTAGCTCAGCGAGACGGGGGCGGTCATCCGCGAGAGGTCCGGGGAGGCCAGGGCCTGACCCCGGTAGAGCGGGACCGTGGTGATGCCCCCCACGGCCGCCGCCGTCGTCGCCAGGGCCTGGGTCGGGCGGTCCCCCGGGGCGTACTGGGCCACGGTGACCATCGCCGGGGTGATCTCCGTGTGGGCGGGGATGTCGGTGGCCGCGACGACCACCGGGACCGTTGCGGGCAGCAGGGCGCGGTGGGTCGCCCCCGCCAGATAGGCGTGGATGGCCAAGGCGGCCGCGACGGCCAGGGCCAGGGCCCCCAGGGCCAGGCGGCGGTTGAGGCGTTCCACGGCGTCCACGCGCTGATCCCTCCATCGAGCCGCCTCCATCGAGCCGACGAGCCGACGAGCCGACGAGCCGACGAGCCGAGCGCCCTGCCGGCCGCTCGATCGGACACTCCAGCAACCGACCGCCGCACCGACCCGCCCGCCCCGCTGCACCGCCCCGCGCCACGGACCGCTCCGCCGATCTCTGGCGGCGCTGCGCCGAGGGCACAGCGCGCATCGTGCGGCGATCTCGGAGCGCGCGGCGGGGGGCACCCGGGCGGGGGGGCGAAAGTCCCCCCGCCCGCGCGTCCGTGGGGCCACCCGCCGCCCCTAGCAGCTGGTATTGGTGGGCGCGTTGATGCAGTTGGTCACGTTGCTGAAGACGTTGCTGATCTGGTGTCCGAGGGTCAGGACCACCACGGCGACCACCACGGCGATGAGGGCGATGATCAGGGCGTACTCGGTGAGGCCCTGGCCCCGCTCCTCGTCGCGCAGACGGCCGAGGGCCCCCTGAACGAAGACGTAGAGCTGCAGCAGTGCGAGGTTCATGTC